>CAMWKN010000508.1 GCA_947174825.1 uncultured Clostridium sp. | reverse complement strand
ATCTTTTTAATATATTCATCCAGCTTTCCAAATACATTCCCCTCATGTTCCGCCGGTATCTCAATCAAGGTCTCCATTATCGCCATCTTGTTCCCTCTTTTCCGCAGCTTGTATGGTTTTGTCTGATATAGATCTGCGTTTCTGTTGTTTCTTCCACCAGATAATCTGATCCTCACAGATATATCGGTCTCCCTGCCTGGTAATGACAGGATTGGATTGTTGCAACAGATTTCCCTGCTCCTGTTTCTGATGTAAATAAGCCTGCAAGCGTTTTTTCAGAATTTCCGTTGCTTCTGCCTCCGTATATTCCTGTTCCTGCATCTCAGTCAAGCGATAGGTCGTGACCCAGCTTTCCATAGGAACATACGCAGAGAGTAAACCACAAAACTGCCCACCTTCTCGAATTATATCATATTTTTGTCCTCTTTCCAAATGATTTAATACATTATGCAAAAAAAACTGTTTTCCAGCAATATTCCACTGATAAATTTTCTTTTCTTTGCCTGTATATATCTTCCGCTTTTCCTTGATTTTCAATTCATCATGGTAGCGTTTTTTGCTTTCAATCATAATATCTCCCTGGGCTTCTACAAATTGTTCTCCCAGCTCTGTATCATTATCTCCAATAATCTTCACAGCACCAGAGATCAAGACTTTCCCTTTTTTTACCTTGTCACCCTGATGCACTTTAGCAGTTCCCTGCCTGGTAACAATCTGCACTACCGTTCCTTTACTGGATGCCACCAGATGAGAAGGATGTTTTTCCGTCTCTGTCGGGGTCAAACGTACTTCTTGTAATTGCAGATATAATTTGCTGCCGGATTTTTTGGCAGACACCCAGCCGATATCCTCATACTGTTTTCGAAGCTGATCCTCAATCTGGCTGCAAAGTACCTGCTTCCCTGCCATTCCGGAATATACATTCTGTGTCTTCAGATAACGCAGCAGACTTTCCTGCGTGTGATAGCTTTCTCCAGCCACCTCTATTGACCAGACTCGGGTGGAGAAAAAAAGAACTAGTCCTAAAAATAAGACAAGCCCGGCAAAAAAACTTTTTCGCTGCATGATACTGACCCAGACAAAGGGCGCACCATGACGCTCTGCCACTCTTGGCCATACCTTGGTTTTGCGTGCAATATTCCGGATCTGTTTATAATCTTTTAAAGAGATACAGGCAAACATTTCTTTCCCTTGGGAATCCGGATAAATCTGCCATAAATTAATCCCATGATGATGGCATAAATTGATAAACCGTTCCATACCTTCCCCCCGGAAACGGATACACAGATACCCAAAGAACCAACCTAATATTTTATGTACCAAAATATGATTCCTCCCTGTTTACTTTGTCTGGATGACATAGGGGATCTGGTATTTCACATATAGTGCATAATTGCACTCCAACTCCACACAATGAATATGTAATGTCAATGATGATATTCAATGGCTGAGATATTTCCCATAATACACATACCATCATCCCGAAAATAAGCAATTACCAGACGTTCTCCTTTCACATGGATCCGCCCCATCTTCGTCTGGATCCGTATCATGTCATCGTTATATTCTATAATATGACGATAATTCTCCAAACATAACCGATGAGGTCCATACCCCATCAACAGCGGTGCCGATGCTAACACATCCTCCGACAGCTGCAGCTTGCGGGATATCGTCTCTGCAATTCGTGGTTCTTCTCCGGAAGGTTTCTTTGGAATTTTACCCTGATGCGCATAATCATATCGTTTTCGTCGATGCATCACATTGCTCCCTGTCGATTCTTATTTACACTACATAATAAGATATGCAATTCGGAAAAAATGTTGCACTTCAATTATAAATCCGTTATACTCTATTATGATGATTCACGGAAGTCAAATACCCCGAAGCAAACTATGGGGCATTTGACTCTTGCGGCAGTCGCCAAATACGAGCAAGCTCGTGCTTGGCCCGTTGCTTCGCAGAAATGACCAGAAAGGATCTGACACTATGCACAAAAAGTATGACCGGAACATGATTGAATTAATTCGCCAGATGCAGGGCATTGATTATATCAGTCCGGAAGATATTCCTAACATTGATTTATATATGGATCAGGTGACCACTTTTATGGACGAGCATCTAAGTTCCTCCAAACGCTTTGAAGATGATAAGATCCTGACTAAAACCATGATTAATAATTATTCTAAAAACAATCTCCTGCCTCCATCCAATAAAAAGAAATATTCCAAAGAGCACATGATATTATTGATCTTCATCTATTATTTTAAGAACTTCCTATCCATCAATGATATCCAGGGAATACTAGAACCCATTACCAAGAAGTTTTTCCAAAGCGAAGAGGGACGGGATTTAACCGATGTCTATCAAGAAATTTTCCAGATCCAGTTAGACAGCATTGATGAAGAAACCAGAGATATGATCCGCAAACTCCGAAAAGCCAACAAGGCATTTGCGGATATTGAGGATCCAGAGGAACGAAAGCTCTTGTCCCACTTTGCGTACATCTGCTCCCTGAGTTTTGATATCTGGGTTAAGAAAACAATCATAGAAAGTATGCTAGATAAAAATATTTTGGATAATGAGAATTAAGGAAAGGAACTGCCGCACTGGAATTCATAGGCAGTTCCTTTTGATTTTACTATATAGGAAATTGCTCATGTATAATGGCTCGCCAACAAAAACGCTTTAGCGTTTTTGCAGAGTTGATTTAGTATCACTTCACATGGTATTGTCATGTGCTAGTGATACTTCA
>CAMWKN010000507.1 GCA_947174825.1 uncultured Clostridium sp. | reverse complement strand
GGATAAGGTAGAAGCCATGAAAGATAATTACAAGAAGTGGGGCTTGGACTGCCTGGTTATTATGGGCGGTAATGGCACACACAAAACGGCTAATCTGCTCAGCGAAGAGGGTTGTAATGTGGTGACCTGTCCAAAGACTATTGATAATGATATCTGGGGAACCGACATCACCTTTGGTTTTCAGAGTGCTGTGAATATTGCGACGAATGCTATTGACTGTATTCATACCACAGCGGCTTCTCATGGTCGGGTATTTATCGTAGAGGTTATGGGGCATAAGGTAGGGTGGCTGACCCTGTATGCTGGCATTGCTGGCGGTGCTGACATTATCTTATTGCCAGAGATTCCATATGATATTGATTCCGTGGTAGAGGCACTGGAGAAACGGGCGAAAGAGGGAAAGCGCTTCTCTATTTTGGCAGTAGCAGAAGGGGCAATTTCCAAGGAGGATGCACTGTTATCCAAGAAAGAATTAAAAGCAAAGAGAAAGCAGTCTCCATATCCGTCTATTTCTTATCAGATTGGGCAGGAAATCCAGGAGCGCACCGGACAGGAAGTCCGGATCACTGTACCAGGGCATATGCAGCGAGGTGGTGGACCGTGTCCGTATGACCGTGTGCTCTCCAGCCGTTTGGGATCTGCTGCAGCGCAGTTGATTATAGATGGAAAATTTGGTAACATGGTAGGAATGGTCAATGGAGAAACTGTGCCAGTGCCATTATCGGAAGTTGCCGGTAAATTAAAGATGGTAGATCCGGATTCTTCTATTATTAAAGAAGCAAAAGGATTGGGGCTGCACTTCGGAGCCTAGCCACTATATTATAGGAAACAAAATCAGTTTCCTATAATCAATTTACGGCACAAAAAGCATGTGCCTTTTATCGAAAATTGCGTTGCAATTTCCGATAAGTTATATTAGTAGAAGTGAGGATTAAAAACGATGTCTTATACGGCATTATACCGAAAATTTCGTCCCGGCGAATTCAGTGAGGTAAAGGGACAGGATCATATTATTACCACATTGCGCAATCAGGTAAAGATGGACAGGATTGGTCATGCCTATCTGTTTTGTGGTACCAGAGGAACAGGAAAGACAACGGTGGCGAAGATTCTTGCCAAGGCTGTCAACTGTGAGAATCCGGTGGATGGCAGTCCCTGCGAAGAATGTGAGATATGCCGGAAAATCAATGCACAGACATCCATGAATGTGATTGAAATTGATGCGGCATCCAATAACGGAGTGGGTAATGTCCGTGATATTATTGAGGAAATGCAGTATTCCCCTACAGAGGGACGCTTCAAGGTCTATATTATTGATGAGGTGCATATGTTGTCTACAGGAGCTTTTAATGCCCTGTTGAAGACCTTGGAGGAGCCGCCGGCTTATGTGATTTTTATACTGGCAACTACGGAAGCCCACAAGATTCCCATTACGATTTTATCCCGCTGCCAGCGCTATGATTTCAAGCGAATTTCTATTGATACCATTGCGGACAGGCTACGGGAAGTGTCGGACCGGGAGTCAGCACAGGTAGAAGATAAGGCTCTGCATTACATTGCCAGGACAGCAGACGGATCCATGCGTGATGCCTTGAGTCTGTTAGATCGCTGTCTCGCCTTTTATCTGGGACAGGAACTGACCTATGACAAGGCATTGGATGTGCTGGGGGCGGTGGATACAGAAGTGTACAGCCGCATGTTTCGAAATGTCAATGCTTATAATGCGGTGGGCTGTGTAGAAATCGTTGACGAGATGATGATTGCCGGAAGGGATCTGGATCAGTTTATCAATGAGTTTATCTGGTATCTGCGTGGTCTGCTGCTGTTAGATGCGTCCGATCAGGGAACGGATATGCTGGATGTGTCCACGGAGCGCATGGCACAGATGCAGGAAGAAGCGGCTATGACAGAGGTAGATGTATTGATTCGCTACATTCATATTCTGTCAGATTTGTCAGCACAGTTGCGGTATGCTACCCAGAAGCGGGTAATGGTGGAGGTAGCATTGATTCGTTTATGTCGTCCCCAGATGGAGACGAAACAGGATATGTCAAGCATTCTGGAACGGCTAAATCAGTTGGAGAAGCAAATGGAAGAAGGAATTCCGGCTGTGCCGGGAAATGCCGGACAGACTGCTACTGTCCCGACCGCTGCAGTGCCGCCAGAACCAGATGAACCGAAGATTGTGCCGAAAGCAGTACCAGATGAGGTGCGTCAGATTGTTGGTCGTTGGAATGAGGTTATCCAGAATTGCGATCCGGTGGAGCGAACCATGCTGTCAGAAGCCAAGAAAACAGTCAGTGAAGAGGGAACTTTGATTTTACAGTTTACAGACGCTGTCAGTGAAGGTTATTTTTTGCAGGATGGAGGGAAGCAGTTGGAAGCACTTCGTACGATTATTCGGAATCTGACAGAACTGGATGTACCATTACAGACCCGGACAGTAGATGCGCAGATGGATGCCCGCTATGATGATCTTTCGAAACTAATTCAGTTTGACGAGGTGGAATATAAGTGATAGAAGATGTTCTAAAATCGACAATGCGTTATGTCGCATTGTCGAAGAACATCTACGGTAACAATAGCAGCATGCTATTTGTTACCTACTATTACTGGAAGAATCTGCAACAGTATGAATACTGTCGCAGATTCTTCCCATCGAATAATATAGTTTATAGATAAGATTGTTGTTAAGATAATTAACAAAATATAAAATCATTTTGCAGGAGGATAAGAGAATGGCTAGAAGAGGTGGATTTCCAGGT
>CAMWKN010000506.1 GCA_947174825.1 uncultured Clostridium sp. | reverse complement strand
CCTACTGCCTTGGCAGTATCCATGGAAGAACCTCCACCAATAGCGATGATATAATCGGTACCTGCTTTTTTGAAAGCCTCCACACCTGTCTGCACATTTTCAATGGTTGGATTTGGCTTAATATTAGAATATAGTTCATAAGCCAAACCTGCCTTGTCTAATACATCAATGACTTTCTGTGTTACCCCAAACTTAATCAGATCTGGATCCGAACAAATAAATGCTTTCTGGAATCCCCTTCCCTTTGCCTCAGTAGCAATCTCCTGAATAGAACCTGCTCCATGATAAGATGTCTCATTCAATACAAATCTGTTTGCCATGTAACAATACCCTCCTTTTTTGTATGTTTTGCATAATATATAAGTTACATTTTCAGAACTCATAGTGCAATTATAACGAATAACTAAATTGATTGCAAGAACTAAAACCGTATAAATCAGCAGTAATTGCGCCACGATTCTACATTCCTTTCCATCATATAGAAACAAAGCGTTTCCTTTAAAGTAAAATAGACCTATCTGATTATCAGACAGGTCTGCTACAAAACATATATTTTAATCCGGCATAATCCTGATTTCATTTTTTAGACGGCTGGCAATGCCGTCAAATTCCAGATAGATAAAATATTCATCCGGCTCGAACCCATCTACCTGAATCGCAAACATTTCCTGTCGACTCCCCTCTTCTAACTGGGAATAATCTTCTACATAGGCATGCTTCTCCCCAACGAAGTAAATCCGCGTCAAAGCCCCTGGCAACATGGAAAATAGAAACAAGTTATCACACAAATGCGGTCTGCGAAAAAATGCCTTTGGTACCTTTTCGGTAGTCAGTTCCGGCAGGGTTCCCGTAAACACTTCCGGCATATCCAGACTTCCAAAGATACATTGCTCCTGTACATCAATAATCTGACTAAAGGAAGCAATGTCTGGCTGGAATTCCCAAGCGTCAATAAATGCCTTGGAAAGGGTAAATCTGCTGCCCTCCCGGTCATTTTTCTGATCCACTACTGTTAATATAGAACGGCGGTCATCCGTTTTCTTTTGAACGGATCCCTGTAGATACATGATTTTCTGCTCCGGCAACTGCATGGCGGTACCATAGGTTAGCGTCCGGTCGCTTTCATGGGTGTATTTGACACTATAACTATTCTGTTCCCGGTTCCATAGGATTTCAACCACCTCCGAATGCTCCAGATCCGAATATCCCTGTTCCAGATCCCCTCTTGCTCTGCCATTAAAGAGCAGCATGGTATTTTCGCTGGTCCATGTAGCGCTACAAGGCCATCCCATGCGAAACGCAGTCCCTTCCTCTGGCTGCAAAACATATTTCTCCACAGCGGTACCATCCCAAACCCCAGCTGCTGACAAAAGAAAACGCGGCTGTAAGGTATCTAACTCCAAACACAACACCGTATGCAGACGACGAAGTGTCAAAAGCAAACAACCGTCACGATATTCCATGTAGGACATCTTAGTCCAGTCAGATACATCTCGGTATTGATCTCCCAAAATTTGCGCCAGATCAATCTTACGAACAAGTTCTCCGCTATTCATATCTAATTCCAGAATACAGTCATTCATGTGCTCCACATCAGATGCTGTGGCTAAATACAGAGAATTTCCATTCTGTGTTGCAATAGGGCTAATTGGTTCCTTAATAATAAAAGTACGATATACACGCCCCAGATAATCCATCTCATGGTAACGACAAGGCTGGATCTTCCCCAGAGAATTCACACAACTCGCTGTGCGGTCTGCAAATAGAAAATGACCGTTTTGCAGTGGTATCATGCCCATGCGGTTTGTCCGTAACTGCAGTGCGTAACGGATGGCGCCATTATGATCTAATGCCATAGGCTTGAATGTAACACCATTTATCATCATCATTGGCATTGGCAGATCAGCCTCTTTGTCTACTTTGGTCACAATCCCCTGGGAATTGATAGCAGCATCCGGCACATAGATCCGTATCATCCGGTGCTTGACAATTTCATCATTTTCATCCACCAGATAGAGATCCACCTTGTTACTGCGATTCAGATACAGTCCCATAATCGCCACACGGTGTCGTCTGGTGGGCTCTGTCTCTGCCACAAAATCTGCCCCATCATCCCCCTGCACCCGATATCTTACCCGGTACTCTTTGGATGAATTAAATAAAATCAAAGCCGTCTGCTGTGCCAGTCCATAAGGATTAGGAATGACCAGAATATGGGAAAAAGTATATAGTCTGCGATCCAAAATCTGTTCAAAAGCATAATCCCGTACCTGTGCTGTAAAGGACCGCTGCGGCTCCTTCCGGAACGGGGACATTACCTTACGCCTGGTCTGTTCAAACACCTCACGCTCATATGTCCTGTCCAGTTTATTCAGATCCGATGGACTATATGTGATCTTAGATCCCCTTCGGACCTCTACAAACCAATCTTTCCAAAAGCTCATAATTATATTCCTTTCATCGTCAACTGGATCCGCTGTTTTTGCAAATCCACACTCATGACCTTGACATCTACAATATCTCCCACACTAACCACATCTAAAGGATGCTTCACAAACTTCTGATCCGACATCTGGGAAATGTGTACTAAGCCATCCTGATGAACACCAATATCCACAAAGGCACCAAAGTCAATAACATTACGAACGGTTCCTTTGAGGATCATCCCCTCTTTTAAGTCCTTCATTTCCAAGACATCTGTCCGCAAAATCGGCTTTGGCATTTCATCACGGGGATCTCTGCCCGGCTTTTCCAATTCCTTGAGAA
>CAMWKN010000505.1 GCA_947174825.1 uncultured Clostridium sp. | reverse complement strand
GCAATAATCTTGCCGTGCAATATCTCTTTGTGATAGGATAAACGGGAAAGATAAAAGGTAGCGGAATGCTATTCACAGGCATTTCGTTGTGAAAAAAGTTCGGTGACAGGAGTGACTTGTATGTCAATGACGAATATTTTACAGGAAATGGGATGTGAAATGGAAGAAACCATGGAACGTTTCATGGATGACCAAGAATTTTATGTGGAATGTTTTCATAAGTTTATCGAGGACAAAGAGTTAGAAAATTTAGGAGTAATCATAGAATCCGGAAATATAGATGATTCTTTTACAAAGGCACACACCTTAAAGGGAACATTAGGGAATCTGGGTCTGACTCCATTATATGATCAGATGGTAGTGATTGTAGAGTTCTTGCGGAAGGGAGATATGCAGCAGGCATCGGAGCGGTATCATTTGCTAATGAGAGAGTGGGAGCGATATAAATACCTCCAGTAAATCCGTATTACAGTTGTAGATTGAACTTAAAATCGTGTCTACAGTTGTAGAATGTTATAAATATATTAATTTTTATAATATTTCTTAAGAGAATTCGCGAAAAACCTTGACAAATGGCTACAATAAGGGTATAAATAAACATGTAAGTTTTACGGAAATATTAATTTATTGAGGAGGATTCATTCATGAACAAAACAGACTTAGTCGCAGCAATTGCTGAGAAGACAGATCTTTCTAAGAAAGATTCAGAGAAGGCTTTAAAAGCTTTTATCGAGACTGTAACAGATGAGTTAGCAAAGGGAGAGAAGATTCAGTTAGTTGGATTTGGTACTTTCGAAGTAGCTCAGAGAGCCGCTCGTGACGGTAGAAACCCATTGACAGGTGAGCCAATGAAGATCAAGGCTTCTAAGGCTCCTAAGTTTAAAGCTGGTAAGGCTTTAAAGGATGCTGTAAACTAATTAATTTTTAGCATAATGGTTATACGAGAGGCTACCGGACAGGTAGTCTCTTTTCGTCTAACAGGAAATGATAGGAGAAGATTATGCGATTAGATAAGTATTTAAAAGTTTCCCGTTTGATTAAGCGACGCCCGGTTGCCAACGAGGCTTGCGATGCCGGTAGGATCCGTGTCAATGATAAAGTGGCAAAGGCGTCTCAGAAAATTAAGGTGGGCGATATCATTGAGATTACCTTTGGAGACAAGGTGGTCAAGGCAGAAGTTTTGAGCATTACAGAGACATATAATAAAGAGGAAGCCAAAGAGCTTTATAAGTTGATTTAAAAGCGATGAAAAAGCAAAAACAGTTTCCTATCGCTGGATTGACAAGTCAAAAACAGGCTTTCAGTCATAATCTGAGAAATCCCTTCATAAATTGTGTAGTAGATGCATTAAGAGACAGGCAGGCTGCATGAGGAATGGAGGATTTTTTTATGGAAGAACGAAGAATGGAAGACAGACCAAGGAACAGCGTACATAAAGTGTATATCAATGCCCGTAAAACAGCAGTGTTATCAGGAGTAAGAGATGTGCTTTCTTTTGATGCAGCAGAGGTTTATTTGGAAACAGAGCAGGGTGTCTTGCTGATTCGAGGGGATGAATTACATGTGAATCGCTTGTCTCTGGAAAAGGGAGAAATTGATATAGATGGAAGAATTGACAGTCTGGCATATTCTGAAGTAGAAGAAACCGGGAAAAAGGCAGCTTCATTTTTAGGGAGGTTATTCCAGTGAAGCAATTAATTGCGCAGCAGGTACAGTTTATTCTGTTAATGACCATAAGCGGAATGTCACTGATGGCAGGCTATGATGTGCTGCGCTTGGTACGGTGGCTGTTTCCTCATGGGCAGATCAGCATAGCAGTTGAGGATCTGTTATATTGGGCTATCGTTTCGATACCGGTGTTTTATCTGTTTTTGGAGTTTCATGATGGGATTATTCGGTGGTATGGTTTAGTGGCAGTATTTAGTGGTATTGTCTTGTATGAATATGGATTGAGTCGTCCAATCCGATATAAAGTTGCCGGATTTTTCAACCGCATTCGAAGAAAATGGAGAATAAAGTGGGAAAAGATGCGGGAGAAGCAAAGGCAACAGAGGCAGAAGGAGCGGGAAATAAAACTGCTAAAAAGAAAAGAAGAGGAGCAAAGAAAAAAGAAAAAACGAGCGGAATTACAAGAAAAGAGGCGACAGATACGGGAACAGGAAGAGAAAAAGAGACGACAAAGGCGGGAGCAGGAAGAAAATAAGAGACGGCAAAGCCCGGAGCAGGTAGAACATACGAGGACACAAAGCCAGGAGCGGGAAGAAGAAAAGAGACAGCAAAAGCGAGAACTGGCAGAGCAGAAAAAGCGGCAAAGACGGGAGCAGGAAGAAGAGAAAGAACGGCAAAAACAGGAACGAATAAAACAGGCGAATAAAACAGGAAAGGCGATATCGCAAAAAAATAAAAAAATAAGGCAAATTTCACAAAAATAAGTTGACAAAGATCCATAATATGGTAAAATTATCTATAGTTATATGGGGTGTGTTTGTTGCTGATGTCAAGGGAGAAGGCAAGGATATCAGTTGACAAATACAAAGTATCGGTTTTCATTATAGTTGTTTCTACCTTGTAAAATGGGCTGTTCGTTAGAACAGCCCATTTTATTGTTTGTCATATCAAGAAAGCGGAAAACTTATTGTTATTTTTTAGGGTTAATTATTTTATGCACTTTCTGCCCGTTTCTGTCCTGCTTCTTTTTGGAATCAATATGCTGCTGCACAAACATTTCTTTCCATAATGCCGGATGGCACAGGATAAGCAGAGGGAAG
>CAMWKN010000504.1 GCA_947174825.1 uncultured Clostridium sp. | reverse complement strand
CTTCATGCACACCATCCATCAACAAAATCCAGGAAAACAGGGCTAAAATTGCTACCATTCCCCCTAAGACATAGACTACTATTTTTATCTTGTCCAGCTTATTGGCTTTTGCTAACATACTACTATTTCTATCATTATCTGACATGGTATCCCCCTTGCTTATCTTTAGTCCTGACAGAAAATGTCGATTGCATCTGTAATAAATCTTGCATCCTTTTTTATTTTATTAATTTGATATTGATAATCTGTAGTTCTGCTGTAATCAGGTTCATATGATTCATATACCAAATCTGTAACATGCATCATAGTCGCAGTAAAATATAACGATTTTTTATCTAAAGCAATATATAACTTATCATTATAAAATGCTATCGCAATTTCATCATACATATGATGAAATAATTGCAATTTTTCTATCATTTGGGGAGTTATGATTTTTTCAAAATATTGTTCATTATCACTCCATACCTGAAATTCATTATCAAAAAATTCATTTCCTGTGGTTTGGATTTTTTCCAATTTTCCTAAAGAAAATAAGTCCTGATTCACATCCGTAAAATTACGAGAGTATAATTTTAGTCTCATTGAACCAGATAATGGGTAATCTATTTCCAACAATCTTCCATAAAACAAATATCTTTTTCCTGAATATAATTTCACATCTCCACATTTAAAAAATACCCCTTTATAATTTGCACTTAAATAGTTCCACGATGAAACATCCTGCAACGGAAGTATTGTCGGCAATCCAAACAAATCTAGGTGAATAATGGATTCCCTTGTAAATCCTGTCTCATAATTATAGATTACAGAATCAAATATATCCTCCAAGGTTTTTGGAACAAGATCCTTGAAAAAATTTTTCTTATATATATTCTTGGATTTTTCAACCTTATTGTAAACCACCATTCCAACAATAATGATAAAAAGACCAATTGGCGTTAATTTTAACAGATGAAAACCCATTTCCTCATTTTCTTCACCTACAATAAGAAAAACCGATGATAGCACACAAAATCCAATAATGATTCCTCCCAATGCCACTATCATTGTGCTAATTTTTTCATATTTAGCCTTCTGTTTTAGCAAAAATTCATTATCTGCCATACCCCATCACCGCCTTTTAATAACTATTCTTTCTTTGCTTTGATCTGTTTTTTATTTTCATACATGCGGGCATCCGCCTTCTGGTATACGTCCATCAGCATTTCGTTCTCCTGAAGCTTGTCATAGACCGCATAACCACTGGCAATACTGATGCGAAATGGCTGTCCCTTCACAGAATTATAGTCGTCCATACCCCTTTTAAAGCATGCGATCGCCTCTTCGCAGCGGTCGGTCACATCCTTTCCACTTACAATACATGCGAACTCATCACCACCGATCCTATAGCAGATACCCTTCACAGATTCCACCGCTGTCTTGATAATTTCCGCACTGCATACCAGCAGCTGATCTCCACTTTGATGCCCCTGGTTGTCGTTTATCAGTTTCAGATCGTTTACATCGAACATGATAATAGCGATTCCTGAAAGCTGCTTCTTTTCTTTCTCCAACTCCTCCAGCTGCTCCTGAAAAGCCGTCCGATTACCAACACCTGTCAAACCATCCCGGTAGGCAAGCTGGCTGACAAACTCCGACTGCACTCCCAGCTTTATTGCATTGATCATATTCTCCAAGCTGGAGCCTCCATAACACAGCACGAAAATCAACAGACCAATTCGCACAAACATGGCATTGTCACTACTGCTGCCACTATAATTTCTAATAATATCTATCACCCCTGCAATACCCAGTCCCAGAAAACCAATGATACGCAATAGGGTATAAATGTTTCTTTTCTTGTCCTTTCCCTCCCGAAAAGCATTTTTCGGGATAGAATACAAGAGTAAAAATAGCGAAACTGCCAGTATAATGATGGAAAAAGTCAGTGTTTCATGATAATCCATCACCCCAGTAAAATGCAGAACTGTACAAACCATAAACTCCACCACGGACAGTACAAAGATAAAGGGAACAACCATCCCCTTTTGAAAACCGAAAGCGGCATCCAGATAGAGCACTAACGGAATAGGAATCATAATCAGAGCGCAACAGGATATAAGCTGAACAACCCTGCTGTCGTCTGTATAAAACTGCAACATACCTGTCTCTGCCAGACACCAGACTGCAACGCTCATGGCAAACAGACCAAGATATAACAGCTCGTGATTTTTATGCATCTGTAAATTGGCGGGAATATCTGCTATGATCAACAGCAAACCAACAAACAACATGAGCATACAGGTAGAAAAAGCCACTGCATTATTGGTAAAGGTACCAAGAATCTCCCCCGCTGCAGATCCCATGTAAAGATGGTCTATGCATGCCCGACCGCCCTCATACACGGTATGAAAACGCACTTCCACATTTTTGCCGGCATCGCTGTTATAAAGTGGAACATAATTCCACCTATTTCCAAGGGATTTATTATAGGCTTTGCTCTCCCGGCGAATTGGCTCATAGCGCAGCTCTCCGTCCACATATACCTGATAATCAATGTTTTTTGTTCGAAAACACAAAGAAAGCCCCTCTTTCAGATCATCAGGCAGTCTGTGATAAACACTCTGTTCCTGATAGGGCTTTACAGAAGGAATCTTATTCAAATGACCAACATCTGCCGCACTGCCGTCCTCCAGATACCAGCCTTCATCAAAATCGATATTACCATCAGAAAGCTGTTCTGCCGGAGACTGCCCCCGGTTTTTCGCCGCCACGCCCAGGATCATAG
>CAMWKN010000503.1 GCA_947174825.1 uncultured Clostridium sp. | reverse complement strand
ATACTGCGCCGCTACAATACAACCACCCGGCCGGAAGGATATTCCTTATTCCATGAACATGGAAAATACCCTTCCTTATAGATTTCTGCCAGCATGGTAAAAAAACCTGGCATATCCAATATTTTTTCCACACATGCCCACGCCATATCCCGCTTAATCCTGTCAAAAAGCTCATCACAAACCGCAAGTTCATTGCCTAAACGCTGTCTGTCGATAAATTCGCCGAACTTTTCCCAAACAGTATCGCCGATTGCGGTGGAAACAGTGTCAAAAACATCATCAATAGCATCGTCGCCGATTTTTTCCATAGCTATATCTTCCAAGTCGCAAATCCGAGACTCCCAAACGTCAAAATATTGTTTTCCCCACCCGTCGCACGCCTCATAAAGAGAAAAAACCATATCATATTTTTCATTTGGCTTGCCGCTGTTTTCAAACCAACGAATTGCCTTTGCTTCCTCCAAAAAATCTGCCATTCTTTCACCGATTTTTTCGCCTAACATGCCCGGCAGTTCGACGTCGCTGTATGTAATGGAAGAAATTCTGACAATGCCGCCGAAAGACAGCAATTCCTTTTTTCCCATAGCCGCAAAATCATGCGAATCATACAGATAGTTCTCAGTATTCGGTATATCCAGCTTTCCTGCCGCCGTCGCTTCGATACGGTATTTACTATTCACGCAAAGGATAAACGGCATTTCAAAATTTATGGCAATCCTGCCGCCGCTTTCGCAAACGTCCGTTACGAAAAAATCCTCGCTGTCTTGGATCTCCGCGTATTCGGCGGCGATACCGTTCTCCACGCCCGCCTTTTGCAAAAGCACATTCGCTTCATTCCTGCGTTCAATATGGGCACCCACCGTTTCCCACAGAAGAGTTGTCCGCAGATTTTCGATAAGTTCATCTCTGTCCATTTACGCTTCACCTCCTCGCCAAGTCTTAATATCTCTTATTAGGATCTTGATAATCTCTATTCTTTTTGGGGACAATGGTAGATAGTTCGCACTTAGTTTCAATAGCTTTCAGAAGAGCCTGAAAATATTTATCTTGGCGACAATTGTAATCATCCCTGCAAGGGACATAGCCGAAAATATCTTTGTATTGCCTATTATAAGGTCTGCATTTCTGTCCGAATTCGATGGAATTCATAATAAACCTCCTTAATCTCTTCCCACATATTCTTTGCCGTTCTTCACTAAAATCTTCCAGTTCTCTATATATGTCCCGTTTTACCTGCCGCCACATTTCATCCGGAATTTTCAGCCGGTGGTCCAAAAATTCCATAGATATCATTTCCCCGTCCTGATAGAGGGAAATCCGCGCGCCCGCCCGACAAAGTTCTTCAAGCATATCCCGAAAAATCTTTTTTCTGTCAATTTCATTTCCATCTAAATCCTCTGCAACATCATAACACTCCAAGTCAAATCCCATCACAAAATCATTTTCATCGATTCGCTGCTTTATCGTTCCGATGGACAAGGAATGATAGAATTTTCTGATAATCTTTATATACTTTGTTATGGAGCTGTCTTTTTCGATTTTTAACTGAATGAAATCCATTTAAATGTTCCTCCGCAAGTATATTTCGATTTCCGTCTGACCGAGCTGTTTTGCATACTCACAGGCATCTACTTTTTCCAATTCTCCGATTGAATAATATTTTGCAATATCAATGCCATGTTCAACCAAAAATTGAACGACGTTATAATGTCCTCCATATATTGCTCCGAATAAAGGATTTTTTGTCGCATCGCTTACATCAAATATTGTTCCACTATTATATAAAAGTTCAACCATATCAATATGACCGTTTTCAGCCGCGCTTCTCATAGGATTGCCGCCGGATATGTCTCCGTTCCTGTTCACATCTATTCCACAGTCAATAAGGTAACTTGCAATATCAATTCTTCCATATGAGGCAGCAATATGCAACCATGAACCAAATACTGTATTTACTTCTAATAAACCTTCGTTATTCCTAAGTAACTCTGTCACCATATCCAGGTTACCATTTTTTATTGCATTTCTCATTGATTTTACGATTTTATTTTGTTCATTATCCATCATTTCTATCTCCGCAGTTTCCAAACTTACTTAAATACAAAAAAATTGATATACACATAGAAGCCTGACCAATCATCGGGAATATCCACGGTCCAGCCGTACTTGCGCAAATCCTCCGTAAATGCCTGATTTGTAGATTTGTTTAACACTCTTAGTATAACACAATTCTTCACATATTGTCATATGGTGATTTTAACGGCTAAAAATTGTAACAGTTCAGCCTAACGGCTGAACCAATGCATCCTTATATTGCAGACAATCCCTTCGCTGAACCAACAAATTTCGTGTATTTTCTTAGACATCAAATCTGTGGTCTTTGGCGGACTAATGTGAATTGGCGTTATATAATGAAAATTGAGAATTTGATTGTGAACTATTACAGAAATGGATGTGCAATATGGTTATTTTTGTAACAGACGAGGGGCGGTTTTGGAATCACGAGAATCCGGTTTTAGAACAATATGCCAGATGTGTGGCAGTAGTATGTTTGAATGGAAAACCGGTAACAGATAAGTACAAGTGTATTGTTTGTCAGCCTGATTCCACAATGGGGCTTGGGATGGCAGATTATAGTATTCAAAGTAGAAAGTATAAAGCTTTAGAAGCTGTCAGAGACGAACTGCGTTCTACCTATTCCGATCATGATAATGTGGTGTTTCGAGACTATGAAAAAAAGTCTGTAAATACAGATCTTCTATGATAATGATGGGG
>CAMWKN010000502.1 GCA_947174825.1 uncultured Clostridium sp. | reverse complement strand
CTATAATATGTATTCCTTTCATATCTTTATCTGAATAATCCTTTCACTCCAATAATAAGCCAACAGATACACAATGAGAACAACCGTCATAATAAGTCGACCATTTCCTTGATATAAGCAGCTTAAAAAGTCAGGCGAACATATCCAAAAATACAAAATCATTCCTAATGGCACACAATTCATCACCTGTGCTTCCATTCTTTTGCCGGCACTCATGGCCTCAATCTCACGCTGCAGCTCTATCTTTTCGCTAATTCGGTCAGCCGTTGTCCGTGTAATAGCAATCAAATCTCCTCCTGTCCGTTTGGCTGTCTGAAATATCTCTGCAAAACGTCTGATATCTTCCACTTCCACCCGAACCGCCAATTCTTGTAACGCCTCCTCCACCGGGCAGTTCAGCTGACATTTCGTTACTATCATTCGAAATTCCGGTGCTAAAGTTGACCGTTTTCCATATAACAATTCCAGATCTTTACCAGCTTCTACAAATGCATTTTCAATGGAATAGCCTGCATTTAGTGCAGTAGCAATTCCCTGCATACCCTCTCGGAATTCCAGGTTGATCTGTTTTTTCCAGCGTTTTCGTTCCTGTCGCCGCTCCCAAAACATCCCACAAATCCCCACAAGCAATGCCAGTATTCCCGTACCTAAAAAATCACGGTAGAACAAATAACTTAATACTCCCCCCTTGAGAAACCAGAGTGCAAATCCTCTAATATCCCTGGTTGGATCTCTGCTGTTTTTTCGTATCTTTTTCTTCTGTTTATTCATAACTAACCTCCAATCCAGCACGTATTAATTTTCCATTATCCAGAAGACGATTTCCGCTCCATTTCATTCGCCCTAGCACATTACCCTCTGCTCCCTCCCCCTCCTCTACAAATTGATACAAAGGATTAAACTGGATTTTCCCACTTTCTATTCCACAAATTTCTGTAATCATTAAAACACGACGACTCTTATCCCGTAATCGCCCAAGCTGTATTACAATATCAATTGCCGATGCGATTTGACACCGTACCGCCTCAATGGGTATATCCATTCCTGTCAGAACCAAAGTCTCCAATCGTGACAGCATATCCTCCGGACTATTGGCATGTCCCGTAGAGAGACTGCCGTCATGTCCCGTATTCATGGCACTCAGCAACTCACATGCAGCCGCATCTCTTACCTCACCTAAAATAATGCGATCCGGACGCATCCGAAGTGCTGATATAATCAGATCCCGTATGGTCACGGCATTTCTGCCCTCTAAGTTGGCTCCTCTGGCTTCCAGACTGACCAAATTAGTAATTCCCTGAATCTGAAGTTCTGCAGAATCTTCAATTGTGATAATCCGTTCATCGGGTGGAATGTAATTAGATAAAGCATTGAGAAAGGTTGTCTTGCCGCTGCCAGTCCCCCCACTGATAAAAATATTATATCCGGCACAAACTAAACCTTTGAGAAAATCCGCTGCCTGACTACTAATAGATCCCATTGCAATCAGCTTGTCCATCGTAATTGGATGAGCAGGAAACTTTCGTATCGTAACAATGGGACCATTAATAGCCACTGGCGGCAATACCCCATTTACTCGTGATCCATCCTCCAACCTGCCATCTACAAGGGGATTCGCCTCGTTTACCATACGGTTCATCCTGCTGACAATTTGTTGAATCACATCTTCCAGTTTTCGCCGACTGGAAAACACTCTGGGATAACGCTGCAATCTTCCATCCTTTTCTACAAAAATATGATCTGCTCCATTTACCATAATCTCTGTTATTTCTTCATCCTCCAATAGTTCCTGCAACACATCCAGTTTTCGTAAGGAGTTAAAAACATTCTGAATCAGCTCCTGCTTTTCTTCTACTGTCAGATATCTTTTCTGTCCTATTTTTAGTACACGTTCCTGAATTTCCTCCCATATTTCTTCATCGTCCATAGCGTGTTCCCTATCAATAGCCTGCAATACTTCATTGCCAATCTGCTCTTGTATCTTCAATTCCCAAGCTCTCTTGTCCCCTCTCAAGTACACCATCCCTCCCCATCGCAATAAAATCCATCCATTTTCTATTCTATTTACATTATCAGTCCTTTTTCATGGACACATAATGAATTCGTTCTAACAACTCCCGTTCTCCCTCTCTAATTAATAACTGTTCAAAGGCAATCTGTTTGTTATGTTGTATTTCGCTCTGGGCATCTGGCAGATATAAAACATCACAACAGCGCATCAACTCCAATGCACTTTCTCCAATATATCCGATATCAAAAAAAATCTTCTGATACTCTGTTTCTTCTGCCAACACATGCAGTAACCGCTGCATATCTGTTACTGTCATACTATATAAATCCCGATAATCCTCCACCGCGCGAATCACAGCAATGCCATCCTGCATCCGAACCAACGATTGTAATTTCACAGCAATCTTTTCTTTATGCTGTCGCAGATAAAAAATCAACTCTGACATTCCCCTGCTCTCCTCCGCTGGCGTAAACTCCTTCCACTTGCCAATACTGTGCTCTGGCATTCCGTGAAACAATTCCAGATTGAGATATAACGTGATATATTGCACGCCATATTCTTTTGCCATTTCATAGGAAAATGTACTGACCCCCGCCCCGCCATAAGGAGAGTAGACACCAATAAATTCAAGATGGTCTGATGTTACTCTTTTGGTTCTAATCTGCATTCCATCATCATCGGCAATAACAGCCAATAATTCCTGTACAATACTTTCTGCCGATTGATACTTAAAAATAACCGGATGATTTACTCCCTCTCTGACCA
>CAMWKN010000501.1 GCA_947174825.1 uncultured Clostridium sp. | reverse complement strand
TACAGTAGGATATAAATGGTACAGAATATTTAACTAAACAAATTTGTATCATATCAATATAATATTGGAAGCGTAAAATAAATATGTGAAGAAAATGATAGGTGTTTATAAGAATAAGCAAAAGCTCTCAATATTGTTGAGAGAACTTGTTATACAGAAAAGAGGCGATAGAGTGTCCGAAAACCAAAACATTGAATGGAAAGAATCATGGCGTGATGAATATTTAAAGTGGATATGCGGATTTGCAAACGCACAAGGAGGCAAAATTTATATCGGTATAGATGATACGGGTAAAGTCATTGGTATACAGAATGGTAAAAGGCTCTTGGAAGAAATACCCAATAAGATTCAAACAAATTTGGGATTTCTTGCAGATGTGAATCTGCTATCAAAAAATGGTTTGGAGTACATTGAAATTATTGTAAATCCTAGTAGCTATCCGGTTAGCTATAAGGGCGAATATCATTTTCGGAGTGGCAGCACAAAACAAGTATTGCGAGGTACGGCTTTAACAGAATTTATCTCTTCAAAAACGGGAATACGGTGGGAAGATTCTGTGATTGAGGGAGTGGCTGTGGAGGATTTGGACAAAGAAAGTTTTGATATTTTTCGTCGGGAAGCAGTTCGAAGCAAACGTATGACGAAGGATGACTTGAATATGAGCAACGCTGAGCTCTTGGATAGTCTTGGCTTGTTAAAAGATGGAAAACCTACCAGAGCAGCAGTGCTCCTTTTTCATCGGACACCACAAAAGTGGATGTTTGGAACTTACACAAAAATTGGAAAGTTTGGTGAAGGATCTGATTTACTGTATCAAGATGAAGTTATGGGATCGTTGTTTATGCAAGCTGAGCGTGTAATAGAATTGATATATTTAAAATATTTGAAAGCACCTATTACTTATGACAATTTAACCAGAGTAGAAACTTATCCTTTTCCAAAAGATGCAGTGCGAGAAGCACTTTATAATGCACTTGTGCATTCTCGCTGGAGTGCCGGAATACCTATACAAGTTCGTATTGAAGACGATGCAATGTATATTAGTAATGAATGCGTATTTCCGTCCGATTGGACAATGGAGTCCCTGTTACAAAGGCATCAATCCCGACCATATAATCCCAAAATTGCGAGAGCATTTTTCAGAGCTGGATATATTGAAAGTTGGGGACGGGGGATTCAAAAAATCTTTGAGGTGTGTAACGAATACGGAACTTTACAACCAGAATATGTTGTACATTCAGAAGATATTATGATAAGGTTAGCTGCTATTTCGATATCTAATGAAAAATGTTCAATGCTGGATTCCAAAGCTAAATATACAGCTTTGAAAATGAAAATTGTAGAATATTTGAAAGAAAAGCCAACAGCTACTCAAAAAGAACTGCAAGAAGTTTTAAACGAGACAAGAACACATATACAAAAGCTCGTTAAAGAATTAGTGAATGAGGGTATGATAGAACGTAAGGGGGGAAAAAGATTCGGATTTTGGGAAGTAAAAAAATAGAATTTTCCCAAAGCTGTTCTAAAGCTCAATTTCAGCTTTGGAACAGCTTTAGAAGTTTCAAAATTGAAAGTGATTTTTTGTTATGATGAAAAGTTATTGTAAGGAGAGAGGTATCATTTAAATCGATATTTCTGGAAAGGAGCTTTGCATATGATTAAAAAGGCCGATTGGAAGGCTATGGATATGCCTGAAGAGGTGGAGCATTTCAAGATGGAGATGAAACTGACAGCGGATGGGATAGAGAATCTGAAAGAGGGACATCTTCCTGAAGAGATGGAAGACAAATGGTTTATGTACTTTGAGAATGATAAATTTTATATCCATCGCAGTTGGACGGGGTCCTGCATATATATTATTTCCCCGGTTCTTGACAGCGATATTCTGGAAGTGACTGTAAACAGGAACAAAGAACAGTATACGCAAACTAACATAGAGAGAGATAAAACTATGGTGACTATGTTACTGAATTCATGGAGTAAACAAGGCGCTGATAATCGTGAATTAATGATGCGGTGGGTGAAGCAATCATAATAAGCCGGAAAAAAGTTCAAAGGGCAAATATGTTCTTTAGTGAATATAGAAAGCAGGTGATCCCGGATGAAAAAGAGGTGTCTCATCCTATGCATCAGCAGCATTATTATCATTATACTGGCTGTTTTTCTTGTTACCTTACTTAGCACACAAAAGCCAGTAAAAGAGTCTTATGTCCATAAAGAACATGCATATTATTTTTCTGAGGAGGAAATAGAAAATAAGAATATTACATATCCCGGATTAATTGATTATGCTATGCCACAGGCGGATACTATCTTTAAGAAGAATGGAGTAAGGGCATTTTATGGGGAAATCACAGTCGTTATTCCATATTACATCAAAAATGTAGATGGTGAAGGCTATCAGCAGAGCAATTTGCTTTGTGTATCTGTGGAAAGGGGATATTCAGGTGGATATAAAAAGGGTAAAAAAGTGTACATTGTAGATTTCGGATTAAGACTGGAGGCAGACGATGCTGGCAAAAAGGGGATTTTTATCCCTGATAATACAGGATGTGAATTGATTAGTTCGTCTGATGGTAAAACGCGAAAGGCGGATGGAGTATTGGTTCCGGAGGAAAATCGATTTTTATTGGAGGATAGAGATACATTTGAAAATATCCATAGTCTATGGCAGGTAAAGAAACTTTGGAGGAAAAGTGGATTGGTGGATTAGAGTTAATACTATACAACCCTTGAAAACACAATGTTTTCAAGGGTTGACGGCATTTTTTATCGAATAGGAAATTCCTCCTATTCGA
>CAMWKN010000500.1 GCA_947174825.1 uncultured Clostridium sp. | reverse complement strand
GGCAATATTTCTGCTGCGTTTATATATTTCATATCTGCCACTCCTTATTTATCTATTCATAAATAAAGTGCAGAAACAGCAGAACATATAGTATTATTTGCCCATACAGAATTCTATATGCCTGCTATTCTGCATGGGCAAAAGTGTTCTTGACCCCATTTTTAAATAATGCCTGCATTTTTCGTTTCATAGCCATTCCCCCCTATCCTTTCTATCTTTTTCCCAAACAGCAAATCAAAATCAATCAACTTTTCATATACATTATCGAATAACGACATCCGGCTAAACACTTTAAACAAGTAATACATCGATGAACATCTACAATTTCCTCTCTGCTTATTCCTAATTTCCATTTTCTTCCTGATATTACATGCACCGGACAAATATTGACACATAAATTGCATTCTCCACATCTACTAGAAATGATTTCTCCTTTTACAGTATCCAAGAGCATATCTGTAAGTACAGAACACATAGAAAATGCTGCACCATATTTTTCTGTGATCAATAGGTTGTTTTTTCCTATCCAGCCTAATCCCGACATTATGGCTATTTTCTTATGTGGCAGTACAGAACTTTTCGTTTTTTCGTCGTATTCTCCTCTAGAATCTATACCAATTTCAGACTGTGAAATTGCCCTATAGCCATTTTCTTGAATAACCAAAGCAAGTTTATCCGCTAATTCATCAGTTCTATGTTCATAATTTGAAAAAACGGTATAGTCTGTTTCCATTTGTCTATTTAATTTATCAATATATTCTTTTGGCAAAACTTTAGCTAAAAGAATGGCGTAAGAATACCCTCTGTTTTCTTCTAAAGATAACGAAGCAATGTCAACCACTCTTATAATATCTATATGATTTTGCTCTGCAAAATTATTAATAAATTCTTGCATAGTCCCTCCGACTTTTTCTTATCTGACACAACACCTATGATAACAAATATAATGGATGCAGGCATAAATTGCAGGTCAATTATTCCCATCCAAACACCCCATTAAATCCCTGTTTGCGTATACTCTGTCAGAGCGGTATTGCTGCCTACGCTGTCAATCCTCATCAAGAAACTGCAATACAAATTCCCTGTAATCTTCACCAAGCGGGATCTCATAATCCACGAACAGCTCTCTTCTCTGTGTTATGACCTTTTCTTTTTTCACCGGATTAAACCCCTCTTTCTGAGTATCCGTAAAATAAACACCAAGCCCTCTTTTCTGCCATGACGGAAGTGCATTATAATTGATACCTTTCTGAAACAGCAGTTCATTCTTATATGCCACACTCTTCCCTTCTAATTCCATTGTAGCATCATTCTGGCTTTCCCCCTCTTTACGGAGGGCCCAATAACAGTGCGAATTTAAGGAATTCCGATGTGCGTCCTCCTGTCGCCATGCAAAGTAGTCTGCGACCCTGTCCTTATTTGGCAGCGGAACCACGCGACAATCAAATGTTGCTGCTTTCCCTAACGCCAACGAAAACGCTGCGCTCGCTTCTCCTGCCAAAGTCGTATTAATCTTGCGGACCTTCCTGCCAAATGTACGGTCTTCAGGATGAAACAGAAGCGATATCTCATCGCTTTCGGTAAAGCCGTATACGATACGGAATCCAACATTCATCAGAGTTTTCACTGTTTCGATCATCAAATCTCTGAATTTGACATCAAATGGCGCTTCGAAATTATAAATTTCCTTTGTTAACCTGGTAAACGATCTGCCATCCAATCGTGCCACAATATACATATCAGGCAGAATATACTGATCAATTGATTCTTCGTAAATGCGCATTTCCTTATCAAAATCATCAAATTTCATAAATTTCCCCCTATTCTTCTATTTCGCACCACTCATCTATATGAAAGCTTCCGCCTTTCAAACAGACATAGAATAGTTCATCGAAACCTTCCCCATATTCCGGAAGTTCCAGTTTGTGATGCGTACTCGCCACAGCCTGATCCGGTATCCTTGCTTTCCCTTCCCGTTTTCGATTTCTTGCAATGCAATCGGAAATGGAGGACTGAAAGTAATAGCCATGGATACGATAACCATTATCTCTTGCGGCCTGAATGTACTTCTCCCTGTCTGCCCTCGTTGGATTTGTATTATCCACCACAAAAGAGTACCCTTTTTCCACACATTCCTGTAACAACATCTTCTCTTTATTTCTTGTGTGCAAGGTATCCAAATTAATATGAACATAATCCTCAAATCGTTCATGATAAAAGGTTGATTTTCCGCTCGCCTGAATGCCAATAAAAATAATTGCTGTCTTTTCTGATTCCTCTTTCATGAATACTCCTTTTTCTCTCTAATGTACCCATAAATCCATCATTAAAATAGTGTACCATTCATGACAGATAAACTGTATCACAAACCACGTCACAAGCCTACGATTGTAAGCCACTTATCAATTTGTTCTTTAACAATAAACAATTTCAACTTTTGCAAAATTTCAGAAAAAGATCTCGGATTGCATATTCTAAATTACGCCCCAGCTTGGAAACATTCTCTTTTCCAATCAGGCCACCTGCCATTACTGCATGTCCACCTCCATCTCCCAAACCTTCTAGTGCCTGTCGTATCAATTCTCCGGCATGAATGTCACTGCGCTCGGAGCGAACAGAGAATTTAATACCATCCTCCCTCTGGGAATAAAGAATTGCCACATCTACTTCCTGCAGCGATAAAATAAAGTCCGCCAGAGTAGCAATCAGTGCGTCAGGACAGGAAAACGGGATTCTGGAGATTCCTACCATATCATAAAGCTGAATATTCTCAATCGCTGCACCGTAAGCCTTCAAAT
>CAMWKN010000499.1 GCA_947174825.1 uncultured Clostridium sp. | reverse complement strand
AAAACCCCCATCTTTTTTAACTGCTTCGGCGCACACCTTCATATACACACCTTAGGAACGCCCCCTTGCTCCCAGCAGCATACTCTCCTCATAGGAAAGCACCGTTCCTGACTCTAGCATACTCCTCCCATAGGAAAGCGCCGTTTCTACTAATTCAAGTTCTTCAGCAACTGCCAGAAGAAGGATCAAAAGGAGCAGCACCATAATAGAGGCATTTCGTATATATTTCATAATATTACTTTTCTTCCATTCCAGTCTGATTAACTTCCACATTACTATCTTACCCCTTCTATCAGTTTTAAGAAATAATCCTCAAGGCTCTCCACTTTTTTACCAACATGATCAATTTCCACATCGTTCCGTACCAATGCCTTTATGATATCATTTGTAGTAATCCGGCTGTCATAGATGCGGATATTATGTTCATCCATTATCTTGAAATTATTCAATTCCAATTGATCTGCCAATATATATGCTGCCTTCTTGACAGCAGGGGTAGAAAGTTCAATATACGCCGTATTCATTTCGGATATTTCCTGCATGGAAATTTCTTTCATCAGAGTTCCTTGATTAATGATGCCAATAGTATCAGCAATGCTTTCTATTTCAGAAAGAATATGGCTGGATATGATGATAGTAATACCATATTCTGTACAGAACATTTTGAATAAATCCCGAAGCTGTTTCATTCCTGCAGGATCAAATCCATTCATCGGTTCATCAAGCACCAAAAGCTCCGGTTTACATAAGATTGCGCGGGCAATCCCCAAGCGCTGTTTCATTCCCAGGGAATATTTTTTGACAGCTTTATCTGCCGCTTTGGTCAGTTCCAACATTTCCAGAGCATCTTCCACACTTCCGGGATTATAGTAGCCCATATACTCACAATGGAGCTGCAGGTTTTCTTTTCCGCTTAAATGCTCATAAAAGGTGGGAAATTCAATAATACTCCCCATTCTTTTCAGAACTTCATAAGAAGTAGGGGTGAGGGTTTCCCCAAAAAGTTCAATCGAACCTTCGCTTGGTTTCCAAAGGTTCATAATCATTTTCATTACCGTAGTTTTACCCGCTCCATTCGGTCCTATAAATCCGTAAATTTCCCCTTTTTTCACATGGATATTTACATCTTTGATCAATTCTTCACCATCCATGATTTTTGTAAGATGATTTGTTTGTAAAATATATGACATATTAACTGCCTCCTTCCGAGAAGCATGTTTTGCTCTTGAAACTTATTCTAACAGTTAAGGTTTTCAAAACTCTTGACAAATTCTTACAAAATTCTTTCGTGATAATTTTTAATACTGAAACTTCTTCAATTTTACGGTAAATGTTGTTTTTACATTCGGCATACTGTCTAAGAAAATATCTCCCCCTAACTGATTCGCAAGATTTTTAGCGATGGTAAGTCCTAATCCGTTTCCCTGTATTTTACGATTTCGGGAGTCCTCCATAGTATATAAACGTTCAAAGACACTTTGGGCAAACTCTTTCTCGATTCCTTTTCCCCTATCCATTACATCAATATACACATGATTTTCGCTTTCCCGTAATGTAAGACCGATATATTTTCCGTCACTTCCATAACGCAGCACATTTGATATTAAATTAGACAAAATCCTGTCAATAGCATCCTTTTCGCCCTGCACGAAAATATCCTTTTCCGGAATAGAGATATCCACGATAAAATCTTTTCCGGACAGGATATCATAAAAATTCAATATATTTTCTCGGCACAACTCATTGATATTTATTTTGCTGATTTCTATCTCGATGTCACCGGCTTCCAATTTCGCCAGTGTAAAAAAATGATTGATAAGCTCCATAACCTGTCCTGCCTTCGCTTCCACTTTCTGTAGTGTTTCATCATCGGCATGGTGAAGGCGCATAATTTCAAGATAGCCTAAAATGACTGTCAAAGGCGTTTTGATATCATGCGATATATTAGAAAGCATTTTTTTAGAGGAAAGCTCCTGTTTTCTATAATCTCTCTTTATCTTCTGTCGGTCCAGCAGTAATCGGTTGATCTGCCCGCTTAAATCCATCAAGGACGTGTTGTCTGTAAATACCATAATCTTTTCATCACTGTCATTTTCTATAATATCAGACAGTTCTTTACTGATTTTCTCCAGCTTTTCCTTTATACTCTTCCTATAGAGAAAGTGCTGATAGAAAATGATAAACAGCAATAGGATAATCTCACATAGCAACAAAAATATAATCGTCTTATCGCTCATTCCATATCTCCCAACTTGTACCCTATCCCCCAAACCGTAACCACAATCTGCGGATTACGGGGATCATCCTCTATTTTGTTGCGAAGTCTGCTGATATGGACATTGACAGCATTTTCATCGCCAAAATAAGTGTCATTCCAAACGTGGGAATAGATCTGCTCTTTGGTATAAACCTTTTTGGGGTTTTTCATCAGGAGCTTTAAAATTTCAAATTCTTTCGCGGTTAATTCAATCCTTATTCCATTTTTCAAAACAGAATAATCATTTGTATTCATAACAAGACTGCCGCATTGAAAAACATTTTCTTCCTCGATAGCCTGTGCTACATATTGTGTATTTCTTCGGATATTGGCTTTTATTCTTGCCAATACTTCCGTAACCGAGAATGGCTTCGTAATATAATCATCTGCCCCCAGACCTAAGCCTAATGTTTTATCAGAGTCTGTATCCTTCGCAGATATGATAATAATTGGCACCGTATTTTTTTCTCGAATTTCTTTCATAACTTCCATTCCGCTTTTTTTCGGTATCATAAGATCAAGCAGTACCAGACAGTAATCATC
>CAMWKN010000498.1 GCA_947174825.1 uncultured Clostridium sp. | reverse complement strand
TTTAATGTTACTTTACTGTTCTTAGTTTTCGCCGCCATTACCTCCCGCCCCGACAGAGAACTGACTGCCAGCATTGCCACGAGCAGTAATGCGATTATTTTTCGTACCCGCTTCATTTCGTTTCCCCCTTCATAGCTTTTTGATATCTTTAGTACCAATCATGTTTCTCGTTTCGATCAAGTGCATTGATTTTAGCCATTTCCTCATCTGTCAATTCAAAGTCATACAGTTCTGTATTCTCCTGTATATGGTCGGGATTGCTAGAACCCGGAATCACCACCACGCCCTTTTGCAGATTCCAACGCAGGATAATCTGTGCAGAGGACTTTCCATGTGCTTTTGCAATAGCAGAAATTGTTTCATCTCCTAACAGTTCCGCCGTATGTCCCCGTCCTCCCAGCGGATACCATCCCTGTACCACAATGCCAAGTTTCTGAATATATGGAATCACATCATTTTCCTGATAATATGGATGAATATCATTCTGCACCAGTGCCGGGGTAATGCTTACCTGTGGCAAAAATTCTTCCAGTTCCTCCACATACCAGTTAGACAATCCAATGGAACGGATTTTTCCTTCCTCTACTGCCTTTTCCATTGCTTTATATGCCTTGACATCATCCGTTCCGGGATGGTGCAAAAGCATCATGTCAATATATTCAATATCCAATTTTTTCAGTGCCTCATCAATCGCCTTTTCCGGTTTGGAAAACTGATTTGGGTACAGCTTTGTTATGACAAAAATTTCTTCACGGGGAATACCAGAATCCCTGACTGCCTTGCCGACTTCTTCTTCGTTGTGGTACATATAAGCGGTATCTATCAGCCTAACGCCACGCTTTAATGCTTCGGAAACAGAGGAAACACAAGTCTCGTCCTCTAAACTGTATGTGCCAAGCCCGTTCAGCGGCATCTCATAGCCACTGTTTAAAGTGACTATCCTTTTCTCAAAATCAAAAACAGGCTTCGCCATCTCTTTCCCTCTGCTTTCTTCCATGCTAATTGTATTCTTCTGTTCTGCATGACCGCCATTTTCATTTTCACATGCTACTATAGTAAACATGACTGTCAGCAGCATAAGCATACTACACAGTTTTTTCATAAAGCTACATCCTTTCTATTAGCTATCATGTGATTTATTCCGTATTTAATAAAGGCTCCTACTTCAACGATGCACCAAATTTCCTCAATTCCCTTAACTTCTCCGGTGAACTGTTTTCACTTCCATATGCTGTAAATACACCCATATTTTCAAGACCAAGATACCCGACAAAATCCCCCTGAAGGGAGAACAGGGCACCATCATACATATTTGCATCTCCAGAACTTAAAAACATGGCAACTTTTTTCAGACGTGGCGGTCTGCTCGGATATGCTGCTGCGTAAAAACGATCAATGGTGCATTTTAACTGCCCTGATACTCCATGATAATAGATGGGGGATGCTAACACCAACATTTCTGCCTGATTTAACAGTTCATACACTTCCTGCATGTCATCCTTCTGAACACATGCACCTTTTCCTTTGGTATGGCAGTATTCACAAGCCATACATCCTCCAATCTGTTTTCGGCAAACATCAACCACATCAATCTGGTGCCCCTTAGACTGAGCGCCCTCTTTGAATGCTTCAATCATTTTTTTCGTATTCCCCTTTTGACGGGGGCTACCGTTCAATACAAGAACCCGCATCATATCCTCCATTCTGAAAAGCTTGGCTTATTTCAAATTATCCTGAAAAAACTGCTCCAATTTATCAAACGGTATCACATCCATCTGGTCATAGAGATCTGTGTGAACAGCATCAGGAATCAACAGCAGTTCCTTATTGTCACCCTTCAGTTTCTGAAAGGCATCCTTACTAAAGTAGCAGGAATGTGCCTTCTCTCCATGAATTACCAGAACAGCACTGCGAATTTCATCACTGTAACAGAGAATCGGCTGATTCATAAAGGACATGCAGCCGATCTTATTCCAACCTCCATTAGAGTTTAATGAACGGGCATGATAACCGCGGGATGTCTTATAATAATCATAATAATCTTTGACATAAAATGGTGCATCTTCCGGCAGAGGATCAACAACGCCACCTCCCAGCCCATAGCTACCATTTTTATAATCAATAATTCTCTGGGCATTCAGCGCCTTACGGGTCTCATACCGATCATCAGCATTGTCATTATCATCAAAATACCCGTTGGCATTGACGCGACTCATATCATACATCGTAGATGCTACCGTTGCCTTGATCCGGGTATCCAGTGCCGCTACATTCAGCGCCATTCCTCCCCATCCACAGATACCAATGATACCAATTTTCTCTGCATCCACATTTTCCTGCACCGAAAGGAAGTCCACTGCCGCCTGAAAATCTTCTGTATTGATATCCGGTGATGCCATATAGCGGGGCGTTCCTCCGCTCTCTCCGATAAATGACGGGTCAAATGCCATTGTGAGAAAACCACGTTCTGCCATTGTCTGGGCATACAGTCCGGCAGACTGTTCCTTTACAGCACCGAACGGTCCACATACAGCGATCGCTGCCAGCTTGCCCTCTACCCCTTTCGGCTCATATAAATCTGCTGCCAAAGTGATTCCATAGCGGTTATGGAAAGTTACTTTTCTGTGATTCACTTTTTCGCTTTTCGGGAATGTCTTATCCCACTCCTGTGTCAATTCCAGTTTCATAGTATCTGCCATTATACATTACCTTCCTTTCCTTTTTTGGGTTGAAATTATAATCTTGATTTCCATTTGCCTGACCAAAAAGTCGAGGCAGTCCACTTTGCTATGGATTTAATGTA
>CAMWKN010000497.1 GCA_947174825.1 uncultured Clostridium sp. | reverse complement strand
GATAATATCTGACCGCTTCCTCAAATTCTTCTCTGGCTTCTGTCAGTGCCTGATCCTCATAAAAATCCTCCCGGGATGCGGTAGGACGTAGATTTCTGGTATTCAAAAAACAGCGCATGAAAAATGCCCAGGAAGGCAGCAATGTGTTTCCCTCTTCTGTGAGAAGCATGTGCTTTAAGTAAATACGATGTCCGCTTTTCACGGAAGGATCCGTACGATAAGGTAGTATATATGCCACGCCACTGAGATGCGATGTCTGTATTGGTATGCCATCCAAAAACGCATCATCAAAAAGCCAGTTTCCAAATGACAGAAGCTGGCTACGACCTATGCCGGAAAAGTCGGCGGGCACATTGTTAATCCTTTCCAGATTTCCCGCCAGGTAGACAGGTACCGGAAGGGCAAGCCCATAATACCGTACCAGTTCTTCCACTCTTTCACTCCGGAAATAATGTTCTTCCCCTTTTTTGGCATGCAGTATTACAGTGGTACCAGCTCCCCTCTTTGTTTGATCCAAATCAAGTGGCTCTAAAGTGTAAGTGCCGTCCGGATGCCCTATCCACATATTTGCCTGGCTTCCGTCCGCTGGTACGGTATGCACTACGATGGAATCGGATACCATAAAGCAGGATAAAAGTCCAATACCAAACCTGCCTATATAATCTTCCGGAATCTCCCCATTCACAATCTGTGTCTTGGAAGAACTGCCAATTACGGCAAGAAAACGATGTATTTCCTCTTCCGTCAACCCTGCACCATTATCCGAAAATTCAATTCTCCTGCCCGGCTCAATCGTAATGGTAATGGCTCCCTCTCTCCATTCCGGTTGTCTCTTTTGGCGCATTGTAATAGCATCCACACCATTTTGCAAAAGTTCCCTGATAAACACATCAGGACTTTTATATAAATGATTCGATAATATATCTAACATTCCTCCCAGATTTACCTGGAAATGGTATCTGCTGTCTCCTTCTGAAACAACAGGTAGTTTTTCTAAATCTTTATCTTCCACATCTATCCTCCATGCTGCACTTTTTGCGGCTTAAATAGCGATAAACCATGCTGTCTTTGTTTTTTTCACTGGAATCCTCACTTCCGTACCGCTTTTACTATCCTATTCACAAACACAGGATATTTCCCAGTCAAGCTGCCCTCTATTTTGTCACAATACTTATCAAACCAGTCTGCTTCCGCCTCTGTAACCAGTTCTCTGGAATAAGCTGCTCTGCGTATCAGTTCTGCCACTGTCTCCATTTCCTCCAAACCAGCCTGTTCTCTTAATTCCTCTGACAATACCTGCATCCACTGCTGCTCCGGCATAGCAATTCCTACTGCAATACCAGAATGGTGCAGCCGCTCCAGAAAGACACCTAGCCGCATTCCAATATAAGCAGATCTGTTGCTCTCCCTCACCTGATCCATACGCTGTATCCTTCTCCGCTTTCTGCCCCAAAAATACAGATAGACAAGCATCAAAACAGTGACCACAACTCCATTGACTACCAAAAAAATCTGCTGCTGCCTGGAAAGACTCTTCCACCATTTCCCTATACTCCAATGTGCCAGAGATCCGCTTCCTGGCCCAGAACCTCCATCCCCCTTCAAATCCGCCTGGGAAAGCTCAGATTCCGGATCTGGGGAAGGGGATTCTGTCTCCTCAGGTTCCTCCGCCAACTCAGTCTCAGATGGCTCAGGTGTTTCCAGTATAGAAGGTGTCTCCGTTTGCACTGGCTCTTCCATACCCTCCTGGAAATTCCCCACATTCGTAATTGCCCATACTGCCCCAGATCCACTGGAATCTCCACTGGAAGGTGTCATTTCCTGAGGCATCCAATAGTTTTTTTCTACCCAGACCTCACTCCAGGCATGTGCATCCGAATCCAGCACCTTTGCCGTATAGGTGCCGTCCTTCTTGTTATAAGTAAATTGATCTGATGAAACCCGATAACCGGAAACATACCGTGCCATATGATTCATATTCCGCAGCAGCAAAGTCCCTGCTGTGGCAAAATGTTCACAGTATCCTTTCTGGGAATAAAATAGGAAATACTCTGCGTAATCCTGATTTCTGGGTATGGGATCCAAGGAAAGACTATAGTTTGCATTTCTCCACAAAACATTTTGCACATCCATAATCAGATCAGAACTAATACTATAGGATTCATAATATGGCATTTCATCTGCCAAATCCTGATAAAGAGACAATTCATCATCCTCTCCACCCAGACACAGCTTTCGTTCCCCCCAGCTCATTTCATTAATTGCACTGCTTCTACTATATGGTGTATAGAGATAATTACTTCTTTTTCCCAGTCTTGTATACTTAATTTCAATATTTTCCTCTCCAGTAAATGTAGTGTACTGGCTTTGACTATATTTCCCTTTCCATATTCCCCTTTTTCGTTTACCGCTTTCCTTTTGTATTTTCCCCGAAGCCTTCCACTTTCCTCCCTGATAAATATCACCTACAAAACCACGCAAATACAAGGAACCCTTCGGTTTGCTATTAACTGTCACTTCAAGTACCGGCTTATTCTGATACTGGGGAGCCACATTACTTAAATAGCCTCCGCTATCAATACCCAACATTCCCCGCAGCTGCTGTCCCTTTGTCTCAACTGCCGTTTTTAGCTCCTGTTCCATTCTAAGTTGCCTGGTCTGAATCCGGTTCACATTTTTAAATATCCTGCCCGATATCCGGGAGCTCAGATGCCAAGAAATCCCAACTCCTACCAACAAGATTAGAACAACTATACAGATCCGCCTGCCGCTACCAATCTGCTCCGTTCAATCCCGTAGCTTAAATT
>CAMWKN010000496.1 GCA_947174825.1 uncultured Clostridium sp. | reverse complement strand
ACGTAATATGTAATATCCAGTTTAATAGATCAAACAAAGAACACACAATGGCGGACGCACATTCTAATATCCAGAACGCAAAATCTAACATCAGGGGATAGGAATTATAATATTAAATTGAATTTTCCATCTTCACATTTGACTATCTACATTAATGTATTTTAATTTTGATTATTTTATATCTTTTTTTGAAATTAATAATCGTTTATGTTATATTCTTTATTAAGAACCTAGAAAGGAACTGATTCTATGCCAAAATTACAAGAACTGCTGCAAAAAGCAGATTCCTATAAACAAAAAATATCTTCTGCCCGACCTCTGGCAAAAGAAGAATTGAAATCCTTGGATAATTATTTTCGTATCGGCTTTACCTACAGCAGTAACGCCTTAGAGGGGAATACCCTTACCATATCCGAAACAAAAATACTCCTGGAGGATGGCATTACCGTTGGCGGTCGCCCACTGAAGGATTGCTATGAGGCTGTCGGACATGGATCCGCTTATGACTTCATGCTGAATCTGGCAAGGCAACAAAACATGTGTATCACAGAAGATTCCATAAAAAAACTGCACCGTCTTTTTTATCAGAAAATTGACGCTGATCAAGGCGGTCAGTACCGTTCCATTCAAGTTTATATTTCTGGAACAGAGTATGTTCCTCCTGCTCCAGATGAAGTACCTCAGCTCATGAAGCATCTGACAGATCAGATTCATTCTTCACGAACCACTCTACACCCTATTGAACTGGCAGCAATGGCACATAAACGGCTGGTTGATATTCATCCTTTTACCGACGGAAACGGCAGAACTGCCAGACTATTAATGAATCTTATTCTAGTTAATACTGGTTATGGTGTGGTCTCCATCCCGCCCATTTTGCGGAATGACTATATCAATGCCCTCTCTGCTTCCAGACAACAGAATGACATGGAGCCATTCTCCAAGCTGATTGCTGAATGCGTAATTGAGACAGAACGGGATTACTGCAGACTACTTAAAATATAAGTTATCTGATGGGAATTAAAATATTTAAAGTGAATTTCCCTTCTTCACATTTCACCGTCAACTGCCCTCCATATTGCTCTGCCGCATTTTTCATATTAGAAATACCAAAGCCATGAAAATAATCATCCTTCTTGCTGCTACGTTTTTTCTTTTGACCACTTTCCTCCTGACAGTTATTTTCCATCATAATCGAAAGGAAATTCTGCACTCTGCACGCCTTTACCTGAATCACTCGCTGTCCCTCAGGCAGCTTCTCGCTGGCTTCTATGGCATTATCCAGACCGTTTCCAAAAATCGTACTGATATCTAATGGCTCGATGAAATCTATCCCTTGCAAATCAACAGTGGCGGAAAAGTCAATCTGTTTTTCCCTGGCAATTCCTGCTTTGTCTTTGAGAATCACATCCAGAAAGTCATTACCTGTATGCACATAGTCGGCATAGCTTTCCACTTCCCTCTGCAGCTTCTCCACCATTTCTGCCGTTTCTGGGGAATGGATCTGATGCTCTAACACCAGCAAGTGGTTCTTCATATCATGGTAAATCGAGCGCACCCGCTCCTCATCTTTCTGCTTGTCCTGATAATACACAAACTGTTTCTCCAACACTTCCCTCTGTATCCGTTCCTCCCTCTCTCTTTTTTCCACATAAAGGAATCTGTAAAAAAAGATACACAATAACACTGCAATAAAGGCAACTCCTGTGATCAGAACAATCCCCAAAATTAGATAATAGCCCTCCGCATACTGATAAAACATCTGCCAAAGTGTATCTTCTAAGCCATGAAAAATAATCCCGGAAATTACCAAAAGCCATATATTTCTGCTCTCCATAACCTCCGAAAACGGTTTCAAAATATGTTTTAATAGAAGAGTCAAGACAAGCATAAATACACTGCTGATCAGGATGACTCTCGCCTTTCCCAATTGTACTCCATGACCCACATCTACCCAAGGAACAATATGATTGATTTTACAAAAGAAGATGATGATATCCTCCTGTACGCCTGCGCAAATAAACCAAAAGTAAACAACATGCATTGCCACTGCAGCCGTTTTCTCGGAAAGTAAAAACCTGTACATAATGCTAAGATAAAGCATATGCACATATACTTTTATAAGAACCGGCACAGCCGTCTCCGTCATGATTGCTGTTACTATATTCAGTCCTATATAAATCAAAACCGTTCTGTAAATATTCTTTTTATGGTCTACTATATTAGAAAGCAGTAATATCAGACACACATAATAAAAGTCTGTCACAAGAGTATTTATGGTATGATAAAAAATCTGCATCCCGATTGACATTTCTACAAAGATCCTCCTCTCTTCCGCCAGCTGTTACATAAGCTCTTTCCCTTCCCTCTATGGAATGGACAAACTGTAAACAAAACCCAAGGCATTCCCTCTAAGGAATGGGAATTAAAATATTTAAAGTGAATTTCCCATCTTCACATTTGACTGTCAACTGTCCTCCATACTGTTCCGCCGCTTTTTTCATGTTGGAAATACCAAAACCATGAAAATATTCATCCTTCTTGCTGCTATGTTTTTTCTTTTGATCGTTTTCTTCCTGACAGTTATTTTCCATCATAATCGAAAGGAAATTCTGCACTCTGCACGTCTTTACCTGAATCACTCTCTGCCCTTTAGGCAGCTGCTCGCTGGCTTCTATGGCATTATCCAGACCGTTTCCAAAAATCGTACTGATATCCAATGGCTCAATGAAATCTACCCCTTGCATATCAACAGTGGCGGAAAAATCAATCTGTTTTTCCCTGGCAATTCCTGCTTTGTCTTTGAGAAT
>CAMWKN010000495.1 GCA_947174825.1 uncultured Clostridium sp. | reverse complement strand
ATCAATGGAACCAATGATAATTGATTTGCCGGCACCAGGTTCTCCTGTCAATACATTGAACTGTTCTGTAAAATCCACCTCAACTTCATCAATGATCGCCAGATTTTTTACGTGTAAATTAACTAGCAAACTTTTCTCCTTTCCCTTCGTCAGCCATACTCCCCAGTACATTTATAGAATGAATTACGCCAACCGATATCATACCGGTTGACGCAAGTTCACTACAACATATCTTTTATGATAGTAAAATGTTTATTGGTTGACAGAAACTACATTAACGGTACATGCCATTTTACATCCATTGACATAGGCATAGATGTAGGTGCTACCCAAACCTCGACCAACGACTGTTCCATTCGTTACTGTAGCCACACGGCTGTTGGCAGTATACCATGTAATATCTGCATCTGTTCCCAATACCTGCAAGGTCTCTGTATCATACTGACGCATATTGATCGTTTCCCGATCCAGCGCCACAACATTAACCGTCACAGTACTGGTCACGCCACTTCCCGTCAAAATGGTAATGGTTGCTGTTCCAGTACCCACTGCCTTGATCTTACCATTGGAGTTTACCGTAGCAACTCTTCTGTTATCCGATGCAAAGGTCAGCTTATCGGAATGGTTATTTGGCAATACACTGTAGGATAATGTGGTGGTATCGCCCCTCTTCATGGTCAGCTCGGTCTGTGCCACAACTATACTGGAAGTTGGTACTTCCTCTAACACCTTCACCAGACAAGTCGCCTTCTTACCACTGCCATCGGTGGCTTTAACAGTAATTGTCACATCGCCAGGACTCATACCAGTTACCTTACCACTTCCACTGACGGTAGCGATCTTCTTATTGGAAGATGACCATTTCAGTTTCTTGATGGAAGCATTCTTTGGTCTCACACTGGCTTTCAGTTTTTTCGTATGCCCTACGAAACAAACAGCATATCGGGTATTCATCTTGATACTGCTAACCGGTCTGATTACCGTCACACGGCAGGTCGCCTTTGCTTTTACTTTATCCTTGGTTACTGCAGTAACCTTGGTAACTCCCAGTCTCTTACCTTTTATCTTACCTTTGCTGCTAACTGTTGCAATTCTCTTATTAGCGGATTTCCACTTCAAAGAAGGATTCTTGGTATTGTTGGACCACACAGTTGCCTTTAACTTATAGGTTTTTCCTAAACCAACACGAATACTCTTTTTGTTGAACTTCACCGTGCTATTTAGCTTAGCCACCTTCACACGACAAGTTGCACTTTGATTATATTCCGTCAGTGTACAAGTAATGGTACAGGAACCAATCTTCTTACCAGTTACCTTACCACTGGAATTCACAGTAGCAATCTTGGTATTGGAAGATGACCAGGTTGCTGTCTTATCTGCATTCGATGGTACCGTGATCTTTTTCAAGGTAAAGCTCTTGCCAACGGCAATTTCACGGGTGCTTGGTGATAAGCGGAAATCAATGGCATTTTCTACATGCACCGCACAGGAATCAATAAATCCTCCACTGATTGCCTGACATTGAATCAATGCATCTCCGGCACCAACACCTCTAACTACACCATTCTCATCTACAACAGCCACAGATTCATCCGTTGACTGGTATTCCACTGTTTTATCTGTGGTATTTTCCGGTGTAAAGACCGGTGTAATCCGGAAGGTCTCGCGAACCTTGATATTAGCAGAATCCGGTGTCACTTCAAATCCGGTCGCTACCACAGTAGCCGGTTCTACCACGATCTTGGCATATCTTACCCACGGAGTTCCATCCGGTGTATTATAATAAATTGCGGTAATCGTTGCCTGCCCTACAGCAACCGCCGTTACCACTCCATCTTCTGTAATGGTAATAATAGATTCATCCGAAACACTCCATCGGATAGACTGGTCTGTGGTGTTAGCCGGATCAAAAACAGCATCCATCTGTAAGGTCTGCCCTACTTCCATCGTAGCTGATTCTGGTAAAACTTTCAAATCATTCGCCAATACCAAAGCATCGGTTACATATACCATACAGGTAATCAAATGATCTGGTCCCATGTCCTCTGCATAACAGCTAATCATGGCGCTACCTACTTTGATACCGGTAATGATTCCCTCATCGGATACTGTCACAATGGAATCATCAGAGGTACGCCAGATTAATTTATCATTGATATCTACATTTGGTGTAAACAAAACTGTTAATTGCTGGGTGCCACCTACTGCCACATAGGTAGTTCTGGTAGCAAATTCTATTTTTTGCAGACGATTCCGCACATGTACTTTAATGGTAACCGGATCCGTCTCACTACCGACCTTACCACCTGTGATGGAGATTGTAGCATCTCCGGCAGAAACTGCAGTAATCACTCCTCCATCCACTGTAGCAACATTGGTATCAGAAGATGACCAGCGAACGGTACGGTCCGATGGATTCTCCGGTGTTAATGTATACGTTACCTCATAGGTATCTCCGGCAATCATATCCAGTTCCGTTACATCCGGTGTAATGTTCGTAATAGGATTTGACCTAACATCAATATCACAGTATGCAAATACATTGTTCGGATTAACCTTTGGCTGAACCGTAATACGGGTAGATCCCTCTCGCAGTAAAGTCACACGTCCAAACGCATCCACCGTAGCAACGTCAGGCTCTGACGAGGACCATATCAGTTCTGTATCTGTGGCATTTGACGGCTGCCAGATTGCTTTTAACTGCACAGTTCCCTCAGCCAGATTCGTAGGGTAGATTTTTCCATTCTCACTTACAGGTGTTCCCTTATCAATGGTAATAGAAGTAATCGGTGCTGTTACCGTTACCAGACAGGTAGCAAAT
>CAMWKN010000494.1 GCA_947174825.1 uncultured Clostridium sp. | reverse complement strand
CAGACTGCACTTTCATCGCTGTTATCAAGTTGATTGAATACCATTTCTTCATCAATCACACTATGGATAGACAGTCCCTGCAGCAAATCCTCAAACCGCATCTTGATATTTCGACTTCCCATGCGGATCAGATTACCTGCCAACCCATTGGAACTGGTATTTGCCCAGTACGGTTTTAATTGCTGTTTATCCAGAAAGCAAATAATAGACCATGGATTATAAATATCTCTCACATTCCCTATCGTAAAACCATCATACCATTGTTTTACCTCGTCTTTATTTGTCAAACCAAACTCATCCATCGCCTTAAACACTTCTGTTTCTGTAAAACCAAAGTAAGGAGCATACTCCTTTGATGACAACGTCACTACATTCAAATTATTCAAATCAGAAAACATGGATTCTTTGCTAACCCTTGTAATCCCTGTCATCACTGCCCTCTCCAAATAAGGATTGGTTTTAAATGTGTTATTAAACAGATTTCTGATCAGGGAAATCAATTCTTTCCAGTATCCATTCACATACGCTTCCTGCAACGGCGTATCATATTCATCTAACAGAACAATGACCTTTTTATGATAATAACGATAAAGATAACTACACAGACGGTGCAATGACATGGCAGCCTCGCCATCACTCATGTTTCTTCCAATTCGCCCAAAATACTCCTGTTCATTTTCCTCTAATACATCAGATTTTTTGATATAACTATAAGCTGTATATAAATCTTCCAACACCTGAAAAATCTGCTCTCTCGCATCCAGATAATTATTTGCCTTTACCCCGGCAAAAGATAAAAAGAGTACCGGATAGGTTCCCTGCAACCCCCTATAATTCTCTTCTTTCCAGATGTTCAAGTTCTCAAAGATCTCTCCCCGTTCTGCATATTGTAGGCTAAAAAAACGCTCTAGCATATTCATGTTTAAGGTTTTCCCAAACCGTCTAGGTCTGGTCAACAAAGTGACTTCATCTGCACTTTCCCACCATTCTTTAATAAAAAGTGTTTTATCAATATAAAAATAGTCATTTGCAATTAATTTTTCAAAATTTTGCACACCAATCGCTATTGTTCTTGCCATAGAATCTGCCTCCCTGTGGATTATTCCTGTCCACTTTCCAGTACATGAATAACAAACTATACTAACCTTAGTCTATCATAGCTGGGCCTATTTTTCCATTATCTTTTTCAAGGCAATCTTCTCTTTCCTTGCAATCTCTGCCAGATCTTCGTACTCCGGTTTCGATTTTGTAATTCCATACCCCTCCCCAGTTTTGATCCGAACTGGTCCATGCTCTGTTTCAACAGTTTTGATACTGCAATCCAAAGTATAACGTTCATACTCTGCCTTACGCACTCCCCAGCTGGTGGTATGTTTCAAAATTAGTGGCAATAGGACATCCACATCTGTCTCCCGGCACATGCACACCAGTTTCACTCCTGGGCGGTTTTTCTTCATGCCAATGCTCTCTGTATAAACATCCAAGGCACCATTTTCTCTTAATATTTCACAGGCAAAAGCAATTTCTTCCCCACTCATATCGTCCAAATTGCAGGATAGCTCCACCACTCTCTCTGATGCGACAGCAGCACTTTCGCCCAGAAATGCCCGAATGCAATTTGCCTGTGGGAAATCTTTTCGTCCCATACCGTAACCTGTTTTCTCAATGGACATCACGGGCATCCTGCCAAATTCTGTGTGAATATACTGCAACAATGCTGCACCGGTAGGTGTACACATTTCTCCCCGCAGCTCTCCCTGATAAATTGGTGCCCCCTGTAGCAAAAATGCCGTTGCCGGTGCTGGCACCGGAAGAATTCCATGGGCACAATGTACCTCGCCGTATCCCACATTAATATCCGAAACAATGATTTTGTCCACTGCCAGTCGGTTTACAATCCAACAAACATTCATCACATCTGCTATGGCATCTTTCATTCCCACTTCATGAAAATGAATCTCTGATACCGGTTTTCCATGAGCATGGCTTTCTGCCGCAGCGATCTGCTCATACACCGACTTTGCTGCCATCTGCACGGCAGTCTCCACCGGATACGTTTCAATCATAGCATGCACATCTGCCAGGGAGGCATGATGATGTCCGGAATGCTCATGGGAATGCGTGTGTTCATGATGACATTCCGCATGATCGTGGCTATGATTATGTTCTTCGTGAGAATGACTATGCTCTCCATGGACATGACTATGCTCTCCATGGTTATGATTGTGAGCTTCGTGGTCGTGGCTGTGTTCATGGCTATGTCCCGAATCATGACCATGTTCCATCTCCTCCTGGCCATCTACTAACACTCTCATGTAGGTACCCTGCACCCCACATTTTTCCATTTTTTCCGGTGCCACCTGGATCCCCAGCTCTTCTCTGCTCATGATCTGGCAAAATTCTTTTTTGTCATCCTCCTCTAATAATTCATACAATGCAGCCGTAAGCATATCTCCTGCTGCCCCCATATTGCATTCCAGATATAATACTTTTTCCATGATTTCCTCCATTCCCATATTTCCGTATCATATAGATATTTTCATTCTAACACAGATATGGCGATTTCGGTAAATTATTTCCTTTCAAACTTTGACTTTTTTAAAGCACGATAAAAGTCAAATTCTGAAGAAAAGATTACATTCTGCAAAAGGGGGTAGATTATTTTTTTATATGTTATATAATTACTGTCATCCGATAGCCAGCAAAGATTATATAATAATTGGTACATTAGCTGCTCACAGAGGAGGCCCGCAACATGACTACAAGTATGAGGAAATCTTTATTTAGAACCACTGATGCATTAGAACTATGTACTGCATATATA
>CAMWKN010000493.1 GCA_947174825.1 uncultured Clostridium sp. | reverse complement strand
ATGGAGAGCAGTTTTATGAGGGAACGCCTGCCGTTACCTTAAATACATATAAGCAAGGTAAGGTCTATTATGTGGGAACGGTACTGGAGCGAAAGGCGTATATTTCTTTGGCGAAAAAAATAGCACAGCAGAGTAATGTGGAATATATTGACGACCTTCCTCTGGGCGTGGAGATCACAGAGCGCAGAAAGGGAAAGGATTGTTGGAGATTTATTTTTAATAATACGATGCAGACACAGGAAGTGTTGGGTGCAACCTTGCAGCCATTTGAAATGAAAATAGATAAAATAATGGAATAGTTATGGCTGCTTGATACGTTGGATATATAGACGTCCAGTGGAGGTAAAAAGTTGGAAAAAAGAATAAGCAGAAATGATATGTTTGTGCATGACATGGTTCATAATAATCCTGGACTTGCCAGATATGAAACGGCTTATCGAAATCCCCTTTTTTTGAAAAAAAGGGGATTTGATGCTATTACGTTTGATTTATTTGAATGTGCACAATTTGGACTGTTATGGGATAGATACGATATTATCCGCAATGATGGAAAGAAAGTATTTCCTGCTAATAGCGCTATGCGTAAATGGGCAGAAGCGAAAAAAGAGGAATTAAAAGAGTCCTATCAGGCAGCAGCAGATGCAGGATTAAAAGTTACCTTTATGATGGACATTATTGTTTTGCCTTTGACCATTCCGCAGTTAGTACCAGAGGTATTGGATGAAAATGGTATGATTGACATTCAGAAACCGGAAATGAAAATGGTACTTGATTGTATGTTTGATGAAATATTTACAGAGTTTCCGCAGATTAATGGAATTTATATCCGTTATGGTGAAACTTATGTGGGCGAAAAATATTTAACTCCATATCATAGGGGGAACAATCCGGTTCTGGGGGACAGAGTGGATTTCCATCAATTCCTAATTGGATATTTGACACAAAAGGTTTGCGGGGAATATAATCGAGAAATCTATTATCGTACCTGGGAGTTTGATGATTTTCAGTATGATCCGCTTATGTATTTGAAGGTAAGTAATGCGATACCACAGCATGAAAAATTGTATTTTTGTATTAAACATACACAGGGGGATTTTCATCGTACATTTGCCTTTAATCAATGTCTCAATATTGGAAAACATAAGCAGATTGTTGAGGTGCAGGCTGCCAGAGAATATGAGGGAAAAGGAGCCTTTCCAAATTATATTGCAGATGGTGTAATCAACGGTTTTGAGGAATATAAGTGGTTGATGAAACCAGACGAAACACAGTCCTTGAAAGAAGTAGTGAATCAAAAGGATTCTTTGATTCAAGGGATTTGGACATGGTCCCGCGGAGGTGGTTGGGATGGTCCATATCTTATGGGGAAAAATGGTCATAATGGTATCGTTGAAATCAAAGATGGCAGAGAACTATGGGCGGATTTAAATGCCTATGTGATTTCCCAATGGGCAAAGGATACCTCTCGGTCAGACCGTTATTATGCAGAGCAATATGCAGAGGAAATATTGGGAATGAATACCAAAGAACAGGAAATTTTTTATGAGATCTGTTTAAAGTCGGCACATGCGGTGCTGTTGGGAAGGGGAACGAATAGTCCATGTTTCTCATTTGATGTTTGGTGGACAAGAGATCAGAATATTTCCTATGAGACTTTATTAAAAAACATTCGGTCTGCTATCGCCTGTAATGCCCTTGATGTGCTTTTGGAGGAAAAGGAACGAAGTGTCATAATATGGAAAGAAATGGTAGAGCTTGCCAGGAAATTTTCGGAGAAGGTAGAAGCGAAAGATTATATTATAATGACCTGTGAGTATGGTCGCTTGCTATTTTCTTTATATGAAGTTATGTATCGGGCAAATGCTCTGGCAATACTGGGCAACCATAAAAAGGAACTGGATATGGCAATTTGCCAATATGATGATTTATGGAAAGAATGGGAGGAGTTGAAACGACAGAAACCGGGGTGTCCGACTTTATATGAAAAGAAAGATATAAATTTGGATTTGATGGGATATATTGGTAATTGCGGATTTGATGCAACGATCAATCCGTTGAGAGTGCTTTTGGATTAGGTCGCTTTTGTAAATAAAAGTTGGTATTTTAAACGCCAGATAAAGTGTGGTAAAATGTCGATATAATTGTACAAGCAGAAGAATAGTTTTTTGTCTGAAAGAGGAAACCCAGGATTTGGAGGGGAGATTTATGGGCATGTTGAGTTATGATATGCTATTTTTGCATGAAAATTGCAGGGTTGTATATAAACAGGATTATTTATATACAGTATCCGGTGTCAGTGACTTACCTGTCAGCCAGATACGAAACCTGCTGGCAGAAACTTGTACTTGTGAGCGGATTGGGGAAGGGGAGCACTCATTCGATGAGTGGGTATTTGATAATTGTATTAGCATATTAGTCTATCAAAAAGATGGTTGGTTTCAGGGATTCTTTTTGAAAGGATGTTTTGCCTATTTTGATAAAGGGGTAGAACAGTGTTATGCCTGTTATAAACGATGGAGCAAGACCATTCCTTTGCAGATCTATGTCATGAATCAAGCAGTGCAGCCCACAACTGGCAGCGAGCTTCGTGATATGGTGGGGGAAGCTTATAAGGAAATCATAGAATTGTTCCGGCGGCAATATGGTGATATTGAATGGAAGGTAAGTAATGAGAGGGCGTTTCATCGGGAAGTCAGAAGACGACAGAGTTTGTGGTATCGTTTAAGTAGATATTTTCATAGGAAAAAGTAGGGGGCAGTGGTAGCAGAAAATAAAAGGCTATGAGTTGTTAAAATCCATAGCCTTTTAATCTCTGCTAAAATTTATTA
>CAMWKN010000492.1 GCA_947174825.1 uncultured Clostridium sp. | reverse complement strand
GTATAAGAGTTTGAAAATGTGTAAGAACTTAGGAAAGGTAAGAAGAAAGAGGATGTGGAAACAAAGATTACTAGGGGGGCTAGCGGGGATCTTATTCGTTATTTGTCTGGGAGGATGCGGGCATAATGATGATGTGACGGTACTGCGGATTGCCAATGCGGAAGAATATATGGATGAGGGCGGCTGGGATGCCGATGAGACAATACACTTAGAAGACGGCACCAGCATTCGGGGCATTCGTCCTATGACAGAAGACTTTGAGGAATGGTATGAAGAAACTTATGGTGAGAAGGTCAGAGTGGAGTATTCTACCTATGGAACCAATGAGGATCTGTATAATCAGATGCTTCTGGGAAATGTGTTTGATCTGGTATGTCCGTCAGAATATATGATTATGAGCTTGATGCGGGAAGGAAAATTACAGCCATTCTCTAAAGATTTTCAGAATTTGTCAGATGAAAAGAACTATTATTGGGGCGGAGTTTCTCCCTATATCCAGTCTCGTATGGAGCAGTTGGAAATCAACGGAGAGAAACTTAGTGACTATGGTGCCTGTTTTATGTGGGGGATCATGGGATTGGTTTACAATCCGGATGGTGTGAATCCAGAGGATATGAAACATTGGAAAGTGCTTCTGGATCCAGCCTATTCCAAACGGATTACCATGAAAGACAGTGTCAGAGACTCCTATTTCGTTGCTTTGGGTATTTTGAATGAAGATCAGATAGCAGCGCCTTTTTTTCTACAGCTGTCGAATTATCCGGAGCAGCTTTCCACTGTGCTGAATGATACCAGTCAGAAAACAGTAGACCAGGTAGAGGAGATTTTATCAAAAATGCGTCAAAATGCTTATTCACTGGAAGTGGAGAGTGGGAAGGCGGACATGGTTACCGGCAAGGTACTCATCAATATGCAGTGGTCGGGAGATGCGGTTTATTCTCTGGATCAGGCAGAAGAAGATGGACTGGAATTGGCGTATAGTGTACCAGAGGAATGTAGTAATCTCTGGTTTGACGGCTGGTGTATGATGAAGGATGGTGTGGGAGGGGATCCCGACAAACAGCAGGCAGCAGAAGCCTTTATCAATTATTTATCCAGACCGGATAATGTGATCCGGAATATGTATTATATTGGTTATACTTCGGCAATCGCCGGTGGGGATAGTGATCTGATCTATCAATATGCCAAGTATTGCTATGGGGCAGAAGAGGGAGAAGAAACCGCAGAATATTCTTTGGATTATTTTTTTGCGGGAGATTCTGCAGAGAATGGGGAATACCAGATTCTGACAGAACCATCCCAGTTAAAGAGGCAATTATTTGCACAGTACCCAAGCGAGGATGTGCTGCGGAAAAGTGCAGTGATGCAAACTTTTGATACAGAGACCAATCAGAGGATTTCCAGAATGTGGACGAATATCCGCTGCTTTGATTTTGCAGATTTGTTCCGATAAGAAGATGTCAGATTATTCCTTCTTTGTTAAATCTACAATTAATTCCGAAAATATTCCCGAAACACTAAGTTCGTTTTCATCACTAGCGGAGTTATCATATTCTATGACGGTACCTTCTTTCATATAATATACATCACATTTTCGACCTTTGTTTATGACATTTACAATATTATCTTCCGGAAGATGAACGATTGTTTTTGCCTTCCATTGGTTAATATCCAATCTTCCTGTAATTTTATCAATCGTAATGTCATAATCTGTTTTTGAAGTGAATTCCAGATTGCCGCTGCTATCTGAAATCAGGACTCGCTTGGCAGTACCATCATATTCCAAACGACGCAAGTGAAGATCCTTTACTACAAGAAGTTTAACAAAAGCTGCTATCTCACAATGGTCAGAGTAATTATCCGGAAGAGTAATCTCCACCGTCAGGGAATCTTCCAATTCATAACGGCTTAGTTTGTTCTTGTTCAGGCAATTAACATCCAGCTTATTTCGCTTTTCATCCAGCTTGATCTTAAACATTGTGTTCAGATTCTCAAAAGTTTCAGAGGACAGCTTGATATGCAGTTTTTCATCTGTCCCCGAAGACAGTATGATGGTAGCCGCATTCCCAATATTGACATCAAAATGTTTCTCGCAGTCAATATCATAAATGGTTTCGCTGACAAAAACAGGCTTCTCCTGTTCTGGTTTTGCAGCAGAACCCCTTAGCAGATCATCTAAAGTAGTCTTAAAAATTTCTGCTATGATTACCATATTTTCAACATCCGGCAAGCCCTTTCCTGTCTCCCATTTTGTGATGGCCTGTCTGGATACACCGATTTTCTCGGCAAGCTGCTCCTGTGACAATCCTTCGTTTTTTCGTATCTCTTTTAATTTTTCAGAAAAATTCATAATAAACCTCCATATTTCAGTGTAAAACTCTTTTCGTATCCTATTCCTTCAAAAGGGAATATGCAGTGATTTTTTTAATTGGTGCTGCCAGCAGTATGCTGATTAAAAACGCCGTAGCAGTGAAAACAAGTGCCAATACAAGCAGTGTCCAAATGGATACTACGAAATGATTTTTGATTGCTCCAATCTGGCTGAAAATAAATTGATTGATGGCAGGAAGATACCATATTCCCGCTACAGCCGACAGAGCCGCTGATAGAGCCAAAACAGGCATAAAATGTGTCGCTGTCATGATAGTAAGCTGCCTGCTTGTGTAGCCGATTGCTTTATAGATACCAAATTCCTGTCTGCGCCTGCTTATCATGGAATTGATCATTACATATAATACAAGCAGCACCATCAAAACAGAAATCACAAATAAAGCAACTGTCACTGCCGAAACAATGCCGGCATACATTGTTCTGTTATTTTCGTTTAATTTTTCATATTC
>CAMWKN010000491.1 GCA_947174825.1 uncultured Clostridium sp. | reverse complement strand
TCTTCATTTATGCCATATTTATTCATTACCGCAAACATACATTCTGATATATTGTTTGAAAGCATTCCTCTTCCCAAGAAATAAATAGTCCGTGAACCTGTTCTGCCATAAGCTGACCATGGGCAGAAAACCGGTAAACCCAGTGTAAAATCTCCTGGTAGTCAGAACGGGTACAAGTTCCCCGAAGAACATATCTGCTACATAAAATAATACGCATTAACAATAGCTCTCCCTGAACCTGTCGTCCCCTCTCCCTGCTGTCTTCCTGCTGGAATTCCAGATAACGGCTAGGATACCGGTATATAATATAATGCTCTACAAAAGCCCGCCATTCCTTCTCGGTCTCAAAGAAAAAGGCGGCAAAACGATCCAGATCCGGATTTTCTAATTCATATAAATCAAAGGAATGTTCCAGATAGGGAATCTCCGGAAAATGAAGCAAAACTTCCAAAACATCCAGAGCCAAATCAACATAATGATCTAATAAATTTGACGGATTCCATACAGTCTCTGTCCAGTTTCCAAGCACAGGCATTGCTGTAATTTTTTGCAGCCTCTCCCATTGTGAAGGAGACAATGGATGAAACTGTCCGGATTCATCCAGCCACAACCATGCAGCACCATCCAGTATATATTCTGCCACTACAGGGCAGGATGCCGCCAGCGATAAGCAGACAATACCATATTCCGATATTTCTGCTGTAATACGAGGAAATTTCCGACAGGTATGACACAGCATTTCCTCTCTGGTTTTCCTCTGGATTCGACACAAACCATCCGCATCCAACATGGCACAGTCACCATTCTGCCGATTAGCAAAGTGAAAACTTTCATCCTGTTCCACCAGATTTGCCAGAATATCCTGCCGCAGTTTATCGTCACTAAGTTGTATAAACCTTTGATAAGATTCTTGATCCACGGTGATTTTCCACCCAGAACAGCAGGTAGCAGGACAACGATCTGCAATACATGAAAAATCTGGATACAGACTTAACACATATCCCTCCATCAGAATGTCAGATGGGATTTATCCTGCAATAATTTTGCACCTTGGGTAATTACAATTACACCAGTTGCTATTCCTGAAAGAATCATTAAAATCCCAATTACAATATTAAATGCACCAACTGATTTCATTGTTTTATATACTTTCTCCGCCATTACAACCTCCAATCCAATCTCCCAAACAATCTTTGAAAATCATTGTTAACGAATCATCTCTTACCGCTGTCACTCTCACACCTTTAGTCATACTTTTACACCATATTCCTCATAATATGCATCAATCTTTGCCTTTAAGGTATCATCAATCAAAATTTTCCCCTGATACTCCTGATTATATAGACAATTTACCACATCCTCCATGGTAACTATGGCGTTAGCAGCAAATCCATATTTTTTCTGAATTTCATCCAGAGCACTGGCATCGGAAGACAAGCCTCTTTCCATTCGGTTCAGGGAAACCATTAAACCTATGATCTCTACTTTTCCCTGTGCCTGAATAATCGGGAATGTTTCTTCAATCGACTTGCCGGATGTAGTCACATCCTCAATAATAACCACCTTATCTCCATCCTGTATCTTGCTTCCCAACAAAATTCCGGTATCTCCGTGATCTTTTACCTCCTTACGATTGGAACAGTAACGGATCTCTTTTCCATACAGTTTATCAAAGGCTATGGTTGTAGCAACACTCAAGGGAATCCCCTTGTATGCCGGTCCAAACAAAATGTCAAAATCCTCTCCGTAATGTTCATGAATCGCTCTGGCATAATACTCACCAAGACGCATCAGCTGTGATCCAGTCACATAAGCCCCTGCATTCATAAAAAATGGTGATTTACGTCCACTTTTTAGTGTAAATTCCCCAAATTTTAAGACATCACTATCCACCATAAAACGAATAAATTCCTCTTTGTACTGTTCCATCATTCTACCTCCTTATTGTAACAATTATCTGCTTTATTGATGTGCTTCCATATAGGACAGGATCTGCTCAATAAAACTCAATCCCATTCGATAACAAATGTACAAAATGGTACCTACCAGAATCAACACTAATATTCGATATAATAGAAAAGCTCTGGCAAATGCCTTTTTTTCTCTGGGTGTTTTCTTGCGCACTGCCACAACAAACATATACCAGAAACCAATAAGCGGAATATGCATCCAACAAAAGGTCACAAACCAATTTCCCATACGTCCCCATGCTTCCAACTTTGTTTCCGGTTCTGTATCCTGTAGAGCATCCTGCTCTTGAACCCTCCGTTTCTTTTCTAACTTTTTCTCCAGAGCAGCAGACGATTCCGGTTGTAATTCCTCCCCATGAACATCCATAATAACCAGATCACTGAAATCTTCCGTAGTAGGAGGTACCGTCTCCGGCTCTTCCGACTCTTTTTCATTCATAATATCAGCAATTTGCTGCAAGAGAAGATTTTGTAACTCTTTCGTTTCCGGTGAGGTATGGTGCACTTTCTTCTCCGCCGCCTTTTGAGCTGCAACTAATTCTGCTGCTTTTCTGGCTGCCTCCTTTTTCTCTGCACGTCTTTTGGCAGCCTCATAAATCATTGCCTGCCTGGCAGCTTCTCTGGAAGCATCCTGCTGCTTAAGCGCCTCTGTCCTTTTGGCAGTGGCATCCCCCCTATAGGCTACACCTGCTGGCTCTTTCGCTACTGATTCTTCCCTGCGATCTCTAGTAACCGCTGTCTCTCCTCTGTGGGCGGCACCTGCTAACTCCCTCCCCAGTGTTTCTCCTCTATGGACCGTAGTGGCTGCCATCTCTTCATCAGCTACAAGTCTCTGTTCCTGCATGGAGGCTCTTTTGGCAAGCTCCTGATG
>CAMWKN010000490.1 GCA_947174825.1 uncultured Clostridium sp. | reverse complement strand
CATTGCCACGCTCCGAAGCTGCTTCTGCCTTATCAAATTTTACCATTCCAATAAAAGCATTCTTCCCCTCATTTTTACCATCCAGCAAAAGTTCATAATCATAAGGTCCCACATCTTCATTCACGCCATAGGAAGTCGCCAGATTAATTGCCTGCCTTCCATCGTTTTCCACCTCCACTGTACTGAAATCATACTTTTGAGATTCCATTTTCATCGTAGCAAAGATAGAAAATCCATCACTATATACCTCTGAGACAGTCAGCTTAATATCTTGATCTTGTGCGGAATAAATTGCCTCTCCCTTCACTTCCGCATGGGTATCCACCGACTTCTTGTTGCTATAATTACCGGAATAAATCACTTGATTTTGTACCTTTTCAAAAATACCGCCGATAATCGGCAGACTAGATGCAAATGCAGAATTGGAAACTAATACCGCTCCAACTGCAACCAAAACACATGCTGCAGCCGTTGCTGCTTTCAAAAACCGAAAATTATGCTTTCTTCTGGTTTCCAACCCCTGCAAAGTTTCCTCAATTTTCTGATTGACACTGTCTGAAATAGCAATATCCTGATTTAAGCCATTTACAAAATCTTCAAAATTTTTCATCATAATCCCCTTCCTTTCTATCATCCGAATACGCTTCCCCTCTGCGTATCCGCACAATAATTAGCTTCTATTATTTTTCTGGCTGCCTGCAGTCTCCCTTTTACAGCACTTTGGCCGATTTGAAGAATGTCTGCAATTTCCCTTACCTTAAACTGTTCCACGTAATAAAGTTCCACTACAATACGCTGCTTTTCATTCAGAAAACTCATCATTTCCTGCCACTCCACATTGAAATAATCTGCATCTACTGTTTCCTCCAAAATAATCTCATTATTTAGTACTACTTTGGATCTTTGACGGTAAATTGCATTACAGTTGTTAATCAAGATCCGCACCATCCAAGTTCTGAAATATTCCGGTTTCCGCAGTGTAGCTATTTTTTCCCAGCAATTCAATATGGTTTCCTGCATGGCATCTGCTACATCTTCCTCCTTCTTTAAAATTGTCTTGGCAATTTTATACATACTTTCTTTTTGCTGATTGATCAATTCAACAAAAGCATCTTTATCCTGCTTTTTTGCTCGTAAAACTAGTTCCTTGTCCATAATCAATATCCTTTCTACCAGATCTGGATTATATAGGCCTTACACTTATTAGATCACGATATCCGCAATTTGGTCTATTTAAATTATGTAACATAAAAGAGTTCCGCATGCGAAACTCTTTTATCACAAATGCGTCGCATCAGCGACATACTCTCTCAATTTTCTATCGCAACAAATTTCATCCCATGTTTCCCAGCAAATTTTTCTGCTGTAGATTTTTTCTTACCATAGATTATAATATGTTTGCTTTTCCGAAATGCCGAAGACCGTATTTTTGCTTTTTCGTTGGGAATCTCAACCGCTTGTATATTTTTGCAGTAAGCAAATGCATCATCGCAAATCAAATTTACGGAATCTGAAAGTCTAAGTTTCGATGCCTTTTTCCCCCTTGGACAGGCATATAGAATCTCCATGTTTTTATCATATATTAAACCATTTTTGCTGGAGAAATACTTATTTTTCTTTGATATCTCAACACTGGTTAATACTTTTGCACCATAAAGTTGAAAATACCACAACCTATGTTCTCTCTCATATGCCGGATAATCTTCTTTGTCCAGATCAGAGGGATAGTCCCCCTCAGACAACACATCTCCCTCAAATTTCTCCCCAAAATAAACCTTTTTCAAAGAAGTACAACCGCTTATCCCACCGATACCTTTCATAGATTCTGGAAAACAAAGTTCCCTCAAAGAAGTACATCCATAAAAACAACCTGAACCTACATATTGTAAGGATTCTGGAAACTGTATTTCTTCCAAAGAAGTGCACCCAGCAAAACATTCTGACTCAATATGTCGCAAATGATCCGGAAGCTGTATTTCCTGAAGATTTTTGCATTCCTCAAAACATCCATACTCTGGATATTCATACCGCGTAAAATATAGTTTTAATTCTTTACATCTCGATCCTTTTGCGAAAGTAACTTTTCTGAGGTTTTCGCACTGATAAAATGCTCCGCCACCAATCTCTGTCACAGATGCTGGAATTTTAATGTTCTGCAGTTCCTGATGATAGTTAAAGGCAAGCGGTGCTATTTTCTTGGTATCTTTTGCAATAGATACAGATGAAGTATCCTGATATTGAAAATACAGTATCTTCTTTTTCCGTTGATATAAACCACCATATTTCGTTTCAAAATATGGATTGCCAGACTTTACTGAAATATCCCTTAATGACAGACATTCTTCAAAAGATCCAACAACGATATCTTTTAACCTCTTTCCAATTACAAGCTTTCTTAAGGATTGACACCCCATAAAACACTCTTTGCCTGTTGATTTTACATGGTCTGGTATCGTAATCTCCTGTAAAGAGCTGCAATAACAGAATACATAATCACCTATTTTTTTCACGCTGTCTGGAATAGATACTCTTTCTAAATGTGTAAAACCTGCAAATGCTGCAGTATTAATCTCTGTGATACCTTCCTCTATCACAACCTCTCGTACTTCATCCCGGTTTTCAAACTCATCAACAAATGGTTCAAAAAACTTATAATCGTCCAATGCCTGACTTTCTTCCTCATTGTGGGTTCCCCCTGTTCCACGAATAGTCAAACATTGCGTCTGCTCATCATATTTCCATTCCGCATAACAACCGTTTTTCTCATCCTCATATCTCCATTCCGTAGTTGAATTTTTATTATCCCCTAAAGTTTCCGCATCAGTTGTCTTAATAGGCGAT
>CAMWKN010000489.1 GCA_947174825.1 uncultured Clostridium sp. | reverse complement strand
GCCTGCCACATCTTTACCAGCTACGCAAAAAGAAAAGAGTCTATCAATTACTCCTTTGATCTGCGCCGGAATGGAATACCAGTAAACCGGTGTTGTGAAAACGACTGCATCAGCCTCTAAAATAGCTGGCGCTATGGAATTAAAATCATCATCAAAAGAACATGCTTTGCCTGTTTTGAAGCAAGTTTCACAGGCATGACAGCCACCTACATTTTTCATGGCAGCATCAAAACGTGTTATCGTATGACCTTTGCTTTCTGCCGCTTTGATAAAAGCATCTGTCATAGCAAAACTGTTTCCACTGTTCCGTGGGCTTCCTGTAATTACAACTATTTTTTTACTCATGATAATCCTCCCTTATTCTGTTAATTGACTTTAATGATACATGATATTATAATCATAGCCAGAATAGAAACAAATTCAAGTACGCACATTTAGGTGCGATACTTACATTAAAGTTATATACTTACCAAAAGGAGAGTGTAAAATGAACAAACGTTGTATTTCAAATGAGTGCCTCAGTAATACCGGATTTAGTTATACCCTGTCGCTCATCAACGGAAAATACAAAATGACAATTCTATATACCTTGATGGAATTTGGCGTTGTCCGCTTTAATGAAATGAAAAAGTATATTGGAGGAATTTCTTATAAAACTTTAAGTTCTACTTTGAAAGAATTGGAAGCAGACCAGCTTGTTCATAGAGAAGAATATCCGCAAATCCCTCCAAAAGTCGAGTATAGTCTAACCGAACGCGGAAAATCCCTAATGCCCATATTGGACGGAATGTGCGAATGGGGAGAGAAAAATAGATTATAATATATTTCTTCGACGAATTGTTGTCTGACAAATCAAGTCACAAAATGCGAAAAATCAGGATTATATAACTTAATTTTAATACCTTGTCAGCATAGAATGCAGATAAACAAAATTGATTTAAGGAAATAATGTCTCTGCAATTTCATGCAAAATCTCTGAAAAATCTTCTGATTTAGATTCTAACAACCCATGAGTCGTATTCTCCATAATATACATCTTCTTATTAGGTGCTTCTATTTCATCAAAATATTCCTGTGCAATTAAATAATTCGTCTGATAATCTTTATTACCGTTAATATTAAAGTAAGGTACCTGATATTTGTATTTACCTGCTAACGAAAACTTATTAAATTCTTGAGAAGACAAAAATTTTCCATATACCGTATCTTCTGCATTGATATAATTTACAAAGTCAGACAAAGAATAATATGGATTAAAATACTGTGCAGCACTTATGCTATAGTCCGTGCCATCCGCAAACATATCATATCCGTATTTTACCATAAGATCATTTCGGGCAGCATAATAATCTCCGGTATAATGATCAACATTCAGCTCACTTAAAAGAGCTAACCCTTCCTCATCATCCCCAACCCATTCAGAAGCCGCTTCTTTGAGTGCAATTTCATTTTCATCAAAATCAACAAGCTGACCTGTTCCAATATAGGCCTCATAATATTCCGGATATTCCAAAACAAGGTTAGATCCATAATACGATCCCCATGAGTGACCAAGCAAAGTAATCTTATCCTTTTCAAGATGTTCCAGTATGTATTTGGTCATTTCAATTCCATCACTCATTAATAATTCATATGTTAACTCTGTATTATTTTGTTCCGTAGAATAACTTTTGCCACAATTTCTTTGGTCCCATGTAACGACTGTATACACATCTGCCCATTTTCTTGTAAAGGCATAATCATACGAACTTGTAGACATTCCAGGACCGCCATGTAAGTATAACAACACCGGATTGTTAATATCCTCTCCATATATACTAATCCATTGTTTTGTTCCATTGATCTCCACATACATAGACTCGTTAATTCCACCTTCTGGTGTTCGACTATAATATGCTTTACCAATTGCTCTCACCATAAAAAACAATAAAATTATGACAACGATTACTACCATAACCCACTTTACTATTTTACCCATTGTTTTAGCTATCTTTTTCATTTTCTTCCTCACATCCTAAGAGATTTATGATTGTATATTCCAAAGCTAAAAATAAATTCTTTAGCCATAGCTTACTATTCTGGGAAGTGGTTTTTTCTATCTCTTTTTCCCAAGTCGGTTCCTTTAATAAATAGCTCATCAATATTCCGTCATAACTGGCTACCAGATACTGTACAAGGTCATCCAAAGAACATTTAGGATGTAGATTACACTTTATCGTCTGTTGCTCCACATATTCCGCAAATTTGGAAATCAAATAAGAAGAACTACTTATATTGCTGTCCTTAATGGATTCAAATATTTTTGTTGCACGCTCAGGTTCATTGATAACAAAAACATTGGCATAAAAAGAAATCTTCACTGCATCAATTCCACTTCCATCCATCTGCTGATATAAGAATTGACAAAGTTCCCTTATGACCTGAATCGGCAGCCTGCCATCGCTATCATCAAAGATTCTCTCCACATCTTCCATATATGGATCTTCGCTATTTACCTGAACAATCATCGCCCCGATAATCTCATCCAAATCCTTAAAATACCTATAAATTGCACCATGACTCATTCCTGTCTCTGCAATAACATCCTTAAGTTCCACTGCACTAATGGACTTCCTGATGCAAACGCGGTATGCCGCATCCACAATCTCTTTACGCTTTTTCTGGAAATATTCTTCTGACACTTTTGGCATCTTTTGTCTCCTCATTCTGATTAAAAATGGATCTTTTTAGGAAATCAGTCCGTAATACAAAAATGACTTCTAAGTCATTTTAACTCAAAAATCATTTTCTGTCAATTATATTTGGTCACAAGCAAATCAATATACCCTGACAAATTACCCATAAAGAATATAT
>CAMWKN010000488.1 GCA_947174825.1 uncultured Clostridium sp. | reverse complement strand
ACTATAATGGGTTTATACAATACTTCAAGCAAAAAAAGAAGACCAAACCACTTCTTAGATACTATTTTGCTATAAATAGATGTGTTCTTCTTAACAAAGTATTCTGTTATATTAGTGCCCAAATATCTTGTTGCTGAATTGTTCGCTCCCTGAAACGATGCCACAAACTGATAAAACGTCAGCAGTATACCATATATTGTTATTTCCCCTATGATAACAGTAAAATAGGTTGATTTATTAATATCTAGCTGATTGTTTATCGCATATTCAATAAAACATAATACTATTTCTTTTAAGTTTATCATCACATCTCCATCTCCAAAAAACTAGACCATTCCTTATCATATTCACCATCTTTTAAAAACGGATTTCTGTCTGCAGAACACCAATCATCCGTCGCTATATATATCATATCTGTCGCCATATATTTTCCGTGCTTCCAACGTCCACTTTTCTATAAACGCTGTCTTGGCATTCGTATAAGCGTCCCTATCATGCTCATATTTTTTCCATAATTGAAGCTTCATCTGTTCATAGGCTTTTGCAACTTCCTGATGTTCATTCAAATAATCTCTGAAATACAATTCATTATTATCCCCTGCAAAGCAGATATGTAGATGATAAACTTTATCAGCAAATCCGTTTGGAGTATATCCATTGTTTAGCGAAATTCTTTTGGCATCTGATGACATACGAATAAAGCCGTTCTTTTCTGTTGTACTCGCCACCTTTTCCATATCCTCATTGGGATCTATTTCCAATAAAACATCCACGATATCCTTCGCCCAAATCCCTTCAATGGCTGTACTGCCAATATGATTTACGCGAACAACTTGATAATCTGCCAATATATCTTGCAAAAAAGACTCTATTTCAACATAATATTTCTTCCACTTCTCATTATGTTCAATCAGAAATATAGGGAATAACTCCCATAATTCTTCTAATGTCATTTCCGCTAATTCCACGCTTATCTCCTTCTGCAAAATCTCAAGTCTTTATCTGATTCTCCAAAAAATATAAAGCTCTCTATTTCTTATATTTTGCTTCAATCTTAATATATACAATCATCGTTACAATGTCTAAAATCACTACTGCAAAAATTACAGGAATGAATAAGGGGGAATTTTGCTTCAAAAACAACAGAGGAATTCCAAGAATTTCAAATACACCTGCAAAAAAGAACCATAGTACAGCCACTGCATTATTATAACGTTCTACATTCTCTACTACTGGCGGTTTTACAAAAGTAAAAAATCCTACCGCCTCCTTTGATTTGTGACAAGAAATTCCTATTCCTAAAAAGATAACAGCAACTATACTCCATATAATAAATCCAATCATCAAATTTTCCTCCCAACATCACTTCATTCTTCTGGCAACAATTTTATTTGATGCATGCAAATGTTTAGGCACATTTGGATGTTCATCTTCGAACACATAAGACTTAAACTGCAATATTTCCCAATCGGTATACAATTCTTTGATTTCTTCATCTTTTGCCAAACCAATTGCAAATGGTGCAATATCTTCCGATGCTGGTACAACATCTGTAAATATTTGGATGATATGTATACCGCCTATATTGGTATATTCTTTTGCATTGCTTATAAACTGTTTCCAATCATTTTTAGCCACAAAATGTAATGATCCAAAACAAATAACCATATCATAATACTGTTCAAATTGATATGTCGTTAAATCTGCCACAAATGCATTTACTTGTGCATTTGACAATTTGCATCTATGTTTTAACTTTGCAATCCCATGCTCCGACAAATCAAAAGCATCCACATGATGTCCTTTCTGCGCTAAATATATAGCATTTTGACCTTCTCCACACCCTACATCTAATACTTTTGATTGATTGTCAATTAAATGCTCAAATTCAGTAATCGTTATATTAGGCTCATTCGAAAATGCAACCGCATCATATTCCTGATATGCTTTCTCCCAAAATGGAACTAAATTTTCATTCATACGGCACACCTCTGTTTCGATTATCTATAATGCCTCCAAATCATTTATTGTAAACTCTTTTTTATCTAACGCATCTTTACTTCTTGCTAAAAATGCAGAGCAGTTACCTGCTCCGCACACAATCACACATACATCAATCAGTCAACACCAACCTCTACTGATGGATTACGCTCCAAGATGGTCTGAATAATTGCCATTTCTCCCTCGTCTTCCCTCTTAAATACCCTTAGATAGCACAAATCACATTGTTTTCCGTTTATCATCTTTACCCGAATCATCCTCTGGTCCTTGATGGAATTGGTAGAATGCACATACTCATATACTCTGTCAATATCTGCATATGCAATGGCTGCACTACATTTTTTTCCAAAAACATACTCCCTCCCCATCATAACCCTGCCACCAAGCATAGGCTTTGCACACTCAAAATCCCTTAAAATATCGGACATCTGCCCGGTCTTCTTCCATTTGTGCAACTGATTGCTGAATTTTATACTTTTAAAAATGCCCTCTAGACAACATAAAAATATACAGAAAAGCAGAAATATCGAAACTTCCCATGTACCTGTTATATCGAAAACTTTTGTTTCTAAATATACTTTTATAGTACGAACAAAAAAACTGATAGCAAAACCAATAGAAAGAACACCAATTATCAGAAACAAAAGTTCTCTCGAAAATATCCTCGGTCGTAAATACCGTTTTATCTGACGTATCTGCTCATCCATTCCCTTTTCCTCCTCTACTTTCGACCATAATTACCTCTCAATAATTTCTTATACAATTCCACATATTCTTTCATCGTGTCCTACATAGGAATATTAACCACCTTAAATAATTCTGTGTCTTTGTTCAAATATGTAAAGGCAGTATCAATTATAT
>CAMWKN010000487.1 GCA_947174825.1 uncultured Clostridium sp. | reverse complement strand
TTTTTACTTTGCATACCAAACATTCTACCTATCAAATGAAGGTGGATGATTATCAATATTTATTGCATTTGTATTATGGAAAAAAAATAGATTCCTATATGGATTATATGCTGCCTTATTATGATCGTGGATTTTCCGGCAATCCCTATGATGCAGACAGAATCCGCACCCATTCTCTGGATGTTCTTCCACAGGAGTTTCCGGTGCTGGGGACAGGAGATTATCGCAGCCCTGCCTGTAAGATACGGGAGGAGAATGCCTGCTATGGCTGTGATCTCCGCTATGCAGGCTATGAAATGATTCGAGGGAAATACACACTGCCGGGGCTTCCGGCAGTGTATGCCGAACAGGCAGAGACCTTGCAGATTCAATTGCGTGATGAGCGTGTTGGTGTGGAAGTTACGCTGTTTTATGGCATTGTGGAGGATATTGATGTCATTACCAGAAGCGTGAAAGTAAGCAATATAGGGCAGAATCGTTTCTATGTAGAGAAGCTTTCCAGTGCCTGCCTGGATTTTCTGTATGGGCAGTATGATGTGATTTCTTTTTATGGCAGGCATGCCATGGAGCGGAATGTACAGCGCAGGGAGGTTTCCCATGGAAGACAGAGCTATGGCAGTGCCAGAGGCGCCTCCAGCCATCAATATAATCCTTTCATTATTTTGGCACAGTCGGATGCTACGGAGCGCAGTGGAGAATGCTATGGTGCATCCCTGGTTTATAGCGGTAATTTCAGCGTCGAGGTGGAAAAGGATCAGTTTGACCAGACTCGTCTGGTTATGGGACTAGCAGAGAGTCAGTTTTCCTATCCTCTGGATACCGGGGAGGAGCTGTATGCACCGGAGATAGTATTGTCCTATTCAGCAGAGGGACTAGGATTATTGTCCCACAACTATCATCAATGTATTCGGGAACATATTTGCCGTGGAAAATATAAAGATCAGCTGCGTCCGGTATTGGTCAATAGTTGGGAGGCATGCTACTTTGATTTTGATGGAAATGCCATTGTGGAACTGGCAGAGCAGGCCGCAGAGCTTGGTATCGAAATGGTAGTAATGGACGATGGTTGGTTTGGAAAGCGTGGTGATGATAATACTTCTCTGGGGGATTGGGAGGTTAATGAAGAAAAACTGGGTTGTTCCCTGCGGGAATTATCGGACCGTGTCCATGAAAAGGGTGTGCAGTTTGGGCTTTGGATTGAGCCGGAAATGGTTTCCGAAGAAAGTGAATTATATCGAAACCATCCAGAGTGGGCGCTGCAGATTCCCGGCAAGAAACCCGTTCGTGCCAGAAATCAGTTGGTGTTAGATTTCGCCAATCCGGAGGTGGTACAGTCAATTTATGAGCAAATTTCTGCTGTCCTAAAATATGGACAGATTGACTATGTGAAATGGGATATGAACCGGAGTCTGAGCGATATTTATTCTGGCAGTACCCAGAACCAGGGAACGGTTTTCTATAATTATATGTTAGGCGTATATCGACTGTTGGATATGCTGACTACAGAATTTCCGGATATTTTATGGGAGGGCTGTGCTGGCGGAGGAGGTCGTTTTGATCTGGGGATGCTCTACTATACACCACAGATCTGGTGCAGTGACAATACGGATGCTATTGACCGCATCCGGATTCATTATGGCACTTCCTTTGGTTATCCATTATCGGTTATCGGTTCCCATGTATCCGCGGTACCAAACCACCAGACAGGCAGAGTGACGGATATGCGTACCAGAGGCGTAGTTGCCATGACAGGCGTTTTTGGATATGAGCTGGATCTGGGTAAAATAAGCCAGGAAGATAAACAGGAAGTCAAAAAACAGATTAAGCGGTATCATCAAGTTGCACCATTATTGCAGAATGGACGATATTACCGCTTGAGTGATCCTTTTCAGGAGGAAATGGGGGCATGGATGGTGGTGGATGCAGACAGGAACCATGCACTGCTGTCTGTGGTTATGCTGAACATACATGGAAACATGCCTGTAATCTATGTGAAACCGGAAGGACTGGATGAAAGCCGGAAATACCGGGATCAGGACACTGGCACCATCTATGATGGGGATGCGTTGATGGCGTATGGCTTGCCGATATCACTGAAATCTGGCGATTATCAGGCATATCAGATGCTGCTTGAAGCAGTGGAGTAAGAAATACAAAGGGTATTTCTTTCATGCCAGCTAATGTTTAGCAGACAGGGTGCTGGAGTGAGCAGGAGCGATATATTCCGACAAAGGGAATGGTCCTGCCAATACCTCCCGTTCCACATAAAGGGAGCGGTTCGGATGAGTGCTGACCATCCATTTGCACAGGGTCAGGGAATGGTTCTGTATTTCAATGCAGGTAATACTGCTGGGATGAACACAGCTTCCGGTATTACAGTAGAAGGTACCAGGTGGTTCCAGTCGGGGACGATGTGTGTGTCCCGTAATTAGAATTTCATGCTGGCTGTCTGCCCAGGCAGACAGCCGTTTTTCTGTTTTATTTTTTTGGTGGTTATTTTTGGCGGCACTGGTGGGATCCAGCACTCCTCTGTATTCCAGCGGTTTCCAAAGATTGCGTACCAGAAAACGGGTAAGCCGCCAGAATACGGAGTTGCGTAAATCTGCCTGATGTCCGTGTGTCAGATAGAGACGTAGTCCGCTGCTATCTTTCAATATGATTCCGCTATAGTATGTCATATAGGGAAACAGTGGCTGAACCTGTTGGCTATCTGTGCAGTAGTAGGAGGAACAATGGCGTCTGGAATAGTGCATTTTCTTTTTCTCCATATCATGGTTGCCATAGATGAGATACAGACGTTTCTGTTCTGCATATTTGGTCAGCAGGCCAAATACATTGTTATGCACTTCTATAATTTGTTCCATC
>CAMWKN010000486.1 GCA_947174825.1 uncultured Clostridium sp. | reverse complement strand
ATATTCTGTTGTTGTACTCTGCTGCTTTCTTTTCCCTGTTCCTATTCCAAAATAAAAACCCTTATATCCATAATCCCAACATGCATTATCTGGATAATTATTATTTTTATCATCAATTTTGTCATCAATATTTTTTCGACTCAAAAAAATATTGATTTTTCCACCCTTACCATCATAGGACTTTCTATAATTACCTGTAAATTTTCCATAATAATCCATCGCCGCCTTCATATTATACATTGCAGATACTGCACCCGAATCCCATCCGCTATCATACCAATTTGAAGAAACCATATTCGAATGTTTCTTATCATAAAGAGAACCATGATAAACTTTAATACCATGTACCACATCCTCCATATAGTATTTACCTTGTTCTTTTTTTCCTAAAAATTGACGACTATGTTTATTGATATCAAGACCTGTACAAGTATAGGCATTCGCATCCTGTGAACTACTAATATAATCTAAAATTGTGCCATCTACTCCACTTACCAGAAATATATAACTTCCAATTTCCATTTCTTCATACGGTTCATGAAGAGTAGCCGAAATAAGCCATGCAGAAGATTCTATTCCATAATCATTGATAGCATAAAGTAACTCTTCCTGATTATCTATTGATATACTATCGCCAAATTCTTCCCCCAAGATGCTAACTGCCCTTCCATGTGTTACTTTCGTTTCTGTCCGAATCTCCTTCTCAAAAGGAAGATAAGAGGACGACAGCATATTAATTTTTCCCTGTTTATCACAGCTAACCATAAGCCCCCGGCAAAAAACAGGCAGCCCCTGCTTTACCTGAGTAAAGCAATAGGAATATCCCGAATCATCATGATAACACTCTTGAGGAACTAACTCCTGAAAAGGATTATCAATTCCCAAAGCCGTTTTTATATTATACAAGGAATACAGTGCGGCTTCCCAGCAATCCACAGTAATATTACTGTATGTTCCATAAATCTCCTCAAGGTATCCCTCTTCATTTATCATAACTTCAAAATCTTCATCAGATGCATTCATCTGTTTTATTTCTGACAAGACAAAATCCTGAATCTGATCAGGCTTATAGGAACATTTTCCTGCCACACGAACTGTAATCTTTTCTTCTCTTTGCTCTCCTTCAAAATCGACTCTTTTTGTAATCACTACCTCTGTTGACTGATTCGTCCTATTAACTTTTCCATTATCATCAATAATATCTTTCCTTGAGCTTTCCCATAATACATATTTAGAAAACAGCTCATTGGTATAAAAAGTCAAATCCCCTGTCACCGAGGTATCACAATCCCCGGGAGAATACAGAATACAGGCATCCTTTTGAATATCTTCTATAGTATAAGCAGTAACTGTACTGCTATCTAATTCTCTGTCCTCTATGTCAGTCTTGATAAATTCTAATTCCATTTGTTCAAAATTTAGAGAACTATTTCCTGTCATGCAGTTAAACCCAATAGAAATACTATCCCCAGCGTCTAAATTTTGGTTATACTCTGCTCCCGAAATAACATAACAGCTCTCCCTGTGTTCTCTAATTTGACCATTCCAGATGGTATCAATTTCATTTTCATAGATCCCTCGAAGAGTCCAATCTTCAAAATCATAGTCAGATTGGTTACGGATAACCAGAGACGCTGAAAAACCATTGCCCCAGTCCTCATTGACTATATATTCCAAAGAATAATCATCCTCTTCAACGATCTGGGGATTTCCAATCATGGTATAATCTGTTGGAAATTGCTGAAATGGTTCATTAACCTGTATACCAAATACAACACTTTCTCCCGCTTCAATATCTTGATTGTATTGACTGTTTTTTACAACATATCTGTGATCTCTGCTATTGTTGTCTAATTTAGCATTCCAAATATTAGCAATAGAATTCTCCATAGAAAACGCCAGACACCAATTATCAATTTTATGATCTCCCGTATTTTTAATCGTAATGTCCGCAACATATCCATCTGACCAGCGAGAAGTAATAGAAAAAACAACCTGATACCCCTCTCCCGAATACAAATGGCTGTTTTCCGTTTTTGCCATAGAAGTCGATGTTTGCAGTAAACTCGAAATCATCATTGCTAAAATCAATACCGTGGCAAGCAACCTATTCCTTAATTTTTTTCTTTTCATTTTCAATATTTCCTTTCTTTTGTGACGTTAACTGAAACATGAACCAGGTTACGACAAACAATATCACAACACCAATAGAGAAGAGAATGTTGTCATCTAATTCATCATAATAGTAATTTGCATACGATGTCTGGGAGAATGAATGATAGTGATCTACCTGCAAATGATTACCACATACTGATACAAACTGATAGATTGTAAGCGCTGTCAGCACATACCCGATTGACAGCATCCCCTTAAGCCTTAGGAAAATCTTTGCGCTTTGTTTTTCTCTCCATTCCCGCAAGCAAATGAATACGATAGTAACATCAGAAATCAACTGCAATGCAATCATTATTTTTAACACTAGAAATCCATAGTTCCTCATATCTGTAACAATATTGTTGTAACCATTGACCAAACTACCATGGAACAATATCTGAAATCCGTTATATGTCCTTACAGGCAATGCTTCGATTGTAGCCACACCCTTACCCATGTTAATTTCTATCATTGGCTGGCTTATTCTTACCAGAGATAACACAGGCACTAAAATCCAAATATAACATATCAATTTGTATATCCTATTCCGTATCATTTGACTTTATCTCCCTTCCCTGTATTCCCTTTTTCCATCCTTCTTTTCGAAATAGTTTACAAAATGTTTGTATGGTTATGATAAGCCATACTGCAACAGCAATTAAAAGAAGAATATTTCCAAGATTACCAAGGTACTTTTTTCTTAATTCTCTCTGTTC
>CAMWKN010000485.1 GCA_947174825.1 uncultured Clostridium sp. | reverse complement strand
ACTTGATTGTATACTCGGAAATGAAGTCGTCCTCAAACAAATCGTTTAGGATATCACTGTAATGGTGATACCGACCGTGTCCGTTATCTTCGAATATGATGTAGCTTTGCTTATAACCGTCGTCACTTCTAATATAGTCGTCGTCACAAATATATTTGACGTTATATGATAGCCCGACATCGTCCCCGCAAGCCACTAGTCCGAAAGCGGGCGTCAAGCACAAAACAAGCGCTAACAACAATAATAACTTCTTTTTCATACGCACCTCGTACAAACTTTGTAACACCATTTTACAAGAAGTTTTCTTCTTTGTCAGGTATTTCCGTTTGACATAACCAGTCTTCCCCTTGTATTGTATTTTCGTCCAGCCATCTTCTGTTCCCAGGGTTTTTACAGAATCGAGAGCATAGATTTTTCCGGTTTTTTTTGCTTTTAAGTTTGGTTCTTTTCTGACTTCAACATCACTTTTCACATACATTATGGTAAATTTTGTTTTCGCTTCTGCTTCTGTACGGATGCCAAGCATCATCACAAAGATTACTACTATTATATAGAAAAAATAATGTCTTTTTTTCATAAATCCCTTCCTTAAAAATATTTTTCCCTCCCCTACTCTTTAACATATGCCCTCCTTTCTTCCATGTGATTTTCCCAAACAGGCAGCAAAATGCCAGACCTGTCCGAAACACAGACAAGTCTAGACCATAACTTTTTAATTGTGTGTCGAAAAAGATGGGAGAAAAAAATTTCGAACGACATGTTAAGACAGGGAACGACAGATTTTTTTTATATTACTGTCAGTTATCTGTTTCATCCTATTGTTCCGCTGGAAAATGTATCCGTATGTCGGAATAATAATTTCAAAGTCTACTGCATATGATGTAAAGAAATTGTATTGAATTAATTAGAGCTTGTACCAGACTACACTCTAATCTAAGGAGGAGATCTATGCCTACCACATCGGAACATAATCGTCATATGGCGATGCTGCGAGCCGCCATTCCTTATGTAATGCCACAAAGCCGCCAAGCACTGGAAATGTTGTTGCAGGCGGATGCACTGGTTAACACTGCCAGAGGCTTTTCCAGAGAAGGCGATTATCCACTGGAATCTGCAGAACTGCACGAAAATTCGAATTCTGCCGGACAATTTAGCCCAGATCCGGAAAATATGCTACTGCATATTCAGGAATACTGCTCCCCACGGGAATCTGACATGATCCAGACAGCATTGAATTTCATTCGTGCCGGCAAGCTATTTCGTGGTTATCAGGAATTCCAACAGAGCCATCCTCTGACGCAGATGGGAGAGCCATCTGGCGGACACATGGGGGGAAATACGAATCAACTGATGGAATTCCTCTTATCCCGGTTAAACCCTGAACAAAAAACCATCTTTGAACAGATGCAGCAAATCATGTATAATGAAAGGTATGAAACACCGGAAAGGACATCATATGATGGAGAAGAAGAACTGGCAGAATCATGAAGCGTTCCAAAATCTTTCACCGGAAAAACAAACCATGATCCTATTATTAACGGAATCACTGGAAAATAAGCAACTGACGGAAGCTTTACCCGTCCTGATGCAATGGAAACAACAATTGACTGCCAAAAATATTTCTTTTACTTCCGAGGAAAACGAATTATTAACCCAGATTTTTATTGAGAATTTGTCGCCTGCCGGCAGGCAGCAGTATGAATATCTCAAACCACTGATTAAGGCCAATATGAACACTACACGCCATTAAAGAATCAGATTATAAACAAAGCAACCAGATTTGCTTCCCATGCACAAAACAATATAATACTGCTACAGATTATGATAGCTATAAAATACGGAGGAACGATAATGGAGACACAAAACATTTATCAAGATACCTTGAAACAATTACAGAAGGAATTTCGTGAAGAGGCTGCCTCTTTTCTGACAGAAGAACAAATGGAAGAAATCCTGACACAGGAGAAAGCACACATCGAATTTGCAGAAAAACAGCATATACCACTCTCATCCTGGATGGGAAATAATCTGAGACGATACTGTAAAGATCTTCTGCGCAGACAACAACCATTGTTTGTTCTTTATTATCTGTTGGGAGTCTGTACTGAGGTCAGTATCGTCTTATTCCTATGCTATGGTATCTACGCATTACTCCGTTCCGGATTTCCTGCATTATCTTTTTCCGGCATCCCAGGACTTCTGCTGGTCTGCTTTTGCTGCCAGGAATGGAATCGCAGTTATAACAGACGTCAAATCTCACAAGGACATATCCCAAAAAACGGACATAAGATTTTCCATATCTTCATCCCTGCGCTGATTGTCTCACTGGGATCCATTCTGTTTTGGAACAGACTTCAGCTTCTCTATCTTGCATTAAATATCCAAAACACTTTTCTGCTATGTGCGGTTTTGTTATTTTTATCAGGAATTCACAATGTCCTATACAGCAGCCATATGATCACTTTTGTGACAGTTGGTGTTCTCCGCTGTAGCAGACACCCGGAAGCGGAAATCAAAGAAACTGTCACACAATATCTAGACAGACGCACGGTAGATATTCTGACAGAACGCAAAAAAACAATAGCAGAAATGCATTCGGACGCAAAACTATATGCAGATGTTTTCATGAGCATCCGCTCCCATATAATAACCTACCGGGTATATCTGCTATTTGCTATATTGATATTAGCCGCCTTTGACATCCTATGCATCTATCAAAGTCTGCATAGCCATTCTGTCTCCATGACGATTCTGGGCAGTGTCACAGTCCTAATCATCGCTCTTTTGGTGGTCTGCATTATCTCCTGCAATGAACTCCTCCAGCATCTTAACAATAAAAATAAATAAGAATATCTATTTCTTTCCATTCATGGG
>CAMWKN010000484.1 GCA_947174825.1 uncultured Clostridium sp. | reverse complement strand
ATTGTAGCAGGAGCGTTCCTGCAAAATATATGCCTGAATTTAAGATAGCTGCGGATTTTGATGAATTCCTGATAAATGGAATGTTTCAAATTGCAATAGAAAATAAAAAATTATAAATAAATCCATAAGGAGGAAACGAAGATGAAAGTGAATGCAAAGGAAATGAAGTGGACAAGAGCACCAAAACAATACGAGATAACAGAGGACAGAGTGGAGATTATTACAGAGCCACATACAGATCTATGGCAGAGAACTTACTATCATTTTAGAAATGATAATGCTCCTGTTTTGCAATTAGAAACAGATGAACAGTTTTTTTCATTCGTAGTAAAAACTGATTTTGATACCAAAGTCCGCTATGACCAGAGCGGCATTGTAATGTATCTTGACAGCGACAACTGGTTAAAGGCCGCTATGGAATATGAAAATGATAAAATCCAGCGTCTTGGCAGTGTCGTAACAAACAATGGATATTCAGACTGGTCTTCTGTAGATGTTGATGCCTCTATCAAGTCTATGTGGTTCAGATTTAGCCGTAGGGAGGATGATTTTTGCATTGAAAATTCCGTAGACGGAGTGAATTTTAAACAGATGAGAATCTGCCATATGTTCAATGCAAAGGAAAGGATTTCTTTTGGCATTTATGCCTGCAGCTCAGAAGACTCTGCATTTAAGGCCTCATTTACAGATATGGAGATGACAGAATGCAAATGGCTTGCCCACGATGGCCAGGCTCCTGACGAAGAAATTTAGCGTTCTGTCTGGAAGGAGTAAAAGATGACGGAATGGGAAAAAGCCCAGATGGGATATTTATACGATGCGAATTATGATTCCAACCTCATCGATAAGAGGTCTAAGTGTGCAGACTTGTGTTATGAGTTCAATATGTGCAGACCTTCGGATTTTGATAAGCAGCAAATAATATTACATAAGCTATTGGGACAGATTAAAGGTAATATTGTTATCACAGCTCCTTTTATTGTGATTATGGTATGAATATTTCCGTTGGAGAGAATTTCTATACAAACCATAATGTAACAATACTGGACGGGGCTAAGGTATCTTTCGGGGATAACGTGTTTATTGCTCCGGATTGCGTATTTTCAACAGCAGGGCACCCGCTTGATACAGAGCAGAGGAACCAAGGGTTGGAAATTGCGCTACCAATAACGGTGGACAATAATGTATGGATTGGTACGCATGTATCAGTGCTTCCGGGAGTTACAATAGGCAATGATGTGGTAGTTGGTGCTGGCAGTGTGGTAAATCGTGATATTCCGAATGGCGTAGGGGCAGCAGGAAATCCAAGTCGTGTTATAAGAAAGATAACAGAAGAGGATAAGAAAAATATCCGATTTATGTGGGATAGTTTTAAAGGCAAATATATAAAAGCGGGTGGGACTTTGTACTGCAAAGAATGTAAAAGGCCTCAATAGATTCCGGTTGATCGAGATGGTTGTGTTAAACATATAAAAATACTTTGGGTGCAAAAAATAACGATAGCCTCCTTAAAAATTGGGTTATCGTTATTTTTACATTTCCAAATATCCAAAGTACGGCAATTCCTGCTAATAAAACGATAGCTGTCCATTGGAAATTGTGACTGCTTAAATTATTGCACTGACATCAAACCCCTTGCCGGTAAAGCAGATTTGGTAAGGGGTTGTTTTGTGGGAAAATGAGTGACTGGAATTGTTGATTTTTAATTAGGCAAAAAGATTTTGCTTTCCTTGTTTTCCCATGTTTTTAAGAAGTTCCTGCTTGCCTTAATAAATTTTTGTGTTGCGGCGGTAGGCTCGTTGGCATAAATCAGTCCATACGGCAGTGTGTATTCCGTTTCAAGAGGGATTGTCACAAGGTTGGTATGGATATCTGAGTATACCGGCTGGGTGATTAAAATATACGGATTGACTTCACACATGGTAAAAGTGTCAACCCCATAATAAGCAGAATCAATGATCTGGATGGTCGGATGGTTCTGCCTTATTTCGCTGCGGAAAGCATCAAGTTCCTCTGATACGCCTTCGATTGGCATGACCAGGTATTCCCCATTCAGATCCTGCAGGGTCAGTTTTTCGGCCTTTGCAAAGCGGTGGTTTTTTGCCACGGCACAGCAGACTGGGGTGCGGGCAAGCTCTAAGAACTGGCAGATACCCTTCCAGCTGCCCGTGCCATAAATTCCCTCCCACATATCATACTTGATTCCAAGCATCGAAAAAGCATTGCCCCTGTTCCGGTATTCAGCCATGGGCAGGATCTCTATTTTCAATTCGGGAAGCTGCTCACTGATCCAAGCCCATATTTCGGGGATGAGTCTGCATTTATAAAGTAAAGAAGTCCCAATGCGTATGGTATATTCAGAGGATTCCGCAAGAAGCCGTGCCTTATTTAGCGCGTCTTCTGACAACCGAATCAGTGTCTTTGCATCTTCATAAAGGGATTTTCCCGCAGGTGTCAGTTTCACTCCGTGGTTGGAGCGGACAAACAGCTTGAAACCGCACCCTTCCTCAAGCAGATTAATCTGCTGGATAATGGCGGGAGATGAAATATACATGGCTTCGGCAGCTTTTCCAAAGCTTCCCGAATCCGCAACCCTGATAAATGTATCAAGCTGGTGGTTATACATGGCGGCCTCCTTGTGATAAGTTTTAACTTTACACCATGATAACATATCCATACTTCCGAATCAAGCCTGCCGGTGTTAAGCTTTATGTAGAGCATGATAAGTAAAACATATATTTGAGTGTTATTACAGACATTAGTGGAGTCATAACTAAATCTCAGCATCTATCTATTCCTCTTCCCAGCCCTGAAAGAGTCGTTCAGAAATCCTGGACTCAAGAAGTTCTGAAGCCATAGCCTACTGAGTAACAG
>CAMWKN010000483.1 GCA_947174825.1 uncultured Clostridium sp. | reverse complement strand
CTGTAACTATAGTATCTCCAGACTCATGCGGAATTGGAATCACTTGATTTGGCATAGCAAAACTAATAACAAACAACGCCAAAGCAACACCAATTTTGATTAGCTGATGAACGTATTTCATTACCAATGGACTGACTATCAATGCAGCTGCAATTAACACTATCGCAGACAAGATCGCCACAGAATATGCCTTCCATAAACCTAACAACAGAAATACTGCTGCTATCACCCATAACGCAATTTTGGGTAATTCCGGAATATCCTTCAAAGAAAAGCCTGCTTTTCCATCGGCTTCCTCTTGTCTTCTCCATGAATCCTCTGAAGCGTCTGCCTTTTTCTCTTTTTTGCTTCTGGCATTCTTTTTATCCGGTTTCAAATCCTTAAATTTTTGTAAAGGATTCGCCTTGTCTTCTCCTGTCAAACGACCTTTCTTATTTATCTTGTTAGTTTCCGCCAAATCTTGTTCTGCTTCTGCTGTCTGCTGCACAGCTGGTGCAGATGGTGCCGATTGTGGTTGTGTTTGCTGTACACCGGATGCCGGCGGCGCCACTTGTGATCCTGCTGCCGGAGCATTTGCTTTCGCTGCTCCTCCCGGTTGTACAAACGGTGATTCTGTTGCCTGAGGTTCTGCTTTCGCTGCTCCTCCCGGCTGTACAAACGGTGATTCTGTTGTCTGGGTCGCGGCTTTCGCTGCTCCGCCCGGCGGTACAAACAGTGATTCCGTTGTCTGGGTTGCGGCTTCCGTGGGCTCGCCCGGTCTTACAAATGGTGATTCCGAGGTTTGTGCAACGTTTTCCACAGGCTCGCCAGGTCGAACAAATGGCGATTCCTTCACTTTCACTTGAGCGTTGGTTTCCACAGGCGCTCCCGGCTGTACAAATGGCGACATGGCTGCCTGTCCTCCTGCCGCCTGCGCAGAGCTAACTTCTGTCGCCTGCCGCGCTGCTGCCTGCGCTTGCCTTGCCTGTGCTGCTGCCACCCATTCATTTATGGCTTCTTCTGCCTCTTTGGCCTTTTCCTCTTCAATCCTAGCCTGTTCTGCCTGCTTTGCCTGTTCCGCTGCCTGTCTGGCTTGCTCTGCCTGACGAACTCGTTCTTCTGCTAATCTAGCCTGCTCTGCTTTCCTCGCCTGTTCTGCTGCCTGCTTTGCCCGCTCTGCCTCTTCCGCTTTTCTCTTTTCTTCTGCTTTCTTTGCTTCTACTGCCCTGCGGGCTTCCTCTAACACACGTGCCTGCTCTGCCTTTTTGGCTTCCTCTGCCCGACGGGCTTCTTCTGCCTTTGCTTGACGTGCCGCCTCCGCTTGACGAGCTGCTTCTTCGGCTGCTTTAATCTTCTCCGCCTTTTCTTCTTTATATTTCAAATATTTCGCATATTCCGGATCAGCTTGTTTTAGTGTCTCCTCTAACTTCTGTATAGACTGCTGCACCGCAGGCGTCGGCAAACTGATTTCAGATCCCATTTTCTTCTGCACCAGAGAAATCGCCCGCTTTACATCTCTGGCAAAGTTACCATAACGATCTATGACATTCGTTTCTATCAGCGTTTGTATCTGCTGCGCCATACTAACCGTATTATGAATCAACTCCATATCTTCCGGGGAATAAGTCTTCTGTCCCAGCAGATTACGCATGCGTTTATCCATGGAATGCTTACTGCCCACCAATTTGTGCAGAGACTCCTGTATCGGCAGAAACCAACTATGATCCATGTTATACAGACAATTGTACAATAGGGATGTTTCTGCCCGCAATTCATCCATAATCTCAACATATTGCTGACAAGTTTTTTGATATTCTTTTACCCTTTCCAGATTTTCATTTGCCTTTGCCGGATCATTAGACAAAGATGACTCCTCAAAGGATGGCGGATTCAATGTCTTGCGGATCTCCACATCCATTGTCACACTGATGGGAATCTCTGCTTCCTCCAAGGCAACATCGGTGCCATAAAATTCTGTAGTCATCAACGCCATAGGTCCCGCTGATATCTTTCCCTGCTGAAAGGCATTTTCCACGGAAGGCGCCCCGGTACACAGATTTTTCAAACGAGGAAGATCCAGTTTAATATAATCACGGATGTAGGCATTATCATCCTCTTCCTCCTCCGTATTCAGTATAGAACTGCGGCGTTTCGGTTTCTCAAAATTGACTACCTTAATAGAAGACATATCATGCATAAATGTCTTCATACTGCCCTGTAGTAACCCCAGCTTTAAAGAGCTAAGATAAAACAGACTATTTAAGCATTTTTGCCTGGCATCCATAGCACTTTCTTCTGCATCACTCACCATTTTAATGAGATCCGTTCTTTGTATAAATGGCATAGGTAACTCACTCCCTTATTTTAACCAGTCTATCATTAATAAAATTTATTCTATATACCATTCTGGCATTTCTGCCCTACCTATTAGTATAACACACTTTGCCTGCATTTGAAAAGACACCTATTGTAATCAGTATCATAAATTATATATAGTTTTATCCATCAATTACCAAAAATGCACAATTGAAACTCAATTAATGCGTTTCAGATTGTGAATATTGACTCTAGTCAAATTTTTTTTCTAGTGATAGCATGTATATGCATGAAAAATCATGTCATACTAAAGGAGGAGATGAAAAAATGTTATCTCAAATTTTGGCACTCATTATTTTTTTGGCAATGTTTGCCCTAATCATCACAGAAAAGTTTGAACGTTGTTATGTAACTCTGTGCTGTGGACTCATTACTCTGGTTCTGGTATTCGGAGTATGTATGCACAGCCCATCTGCAATCATGGAAACACTGAACCTGCGGAATATTTTTACGGTAGAGTTCTGGCATGTTTCGGAAGAAAACACGGATTCTTCCAATGAAAATGAAATTGATTCTAAGGA
>CAMWKN010000482.1 GCA_947174825.1 uncultured Clostridium sp. | reverse complement strand
CTTACATGAAACGGCGCCCACCGAGACCCCCACAACGCAAATCCTCGGCACCGCCCGAGGTGTATAAGAGACAGGTCTAACAATCCTTCCCTCCACACTGGAGATAACAGACGCACTACCATAAATAACTGCCGTTTATCCGGTTGTAGATCTACCATCGCACCTACTTCAGATTTTTTAATAAAAACAATGCCGCCCAACACTGCCCGTTCTGGATTAAACTGTGTCGTGTCGCTCCATGGCGTACCATAAGCATAGATTGTCTCTCCCTCAACACCGCACACTGTCATGGATTCATGAAACATATATCCCATGCCCTGCTCTACACACAAAGAGGCAAACTTCGCCCCAGGATCTTTTGACAACAGTACAACTCGTTCCTCACACAAAATAGAGGAAGCATCTAACACAATTTTTCCTTTGCGTTCCAAAACCAGCAATACAACATCCTTCAACGCATGGTACAGCTCGTCCGCCCATTTTCCCTCTCGATCCTGAATCACAAAAATCTGTGCCTCTGTCTGATCTCTGTTAATACTGATGCTGGTCAAATATTGATTTTGCGGATAAACCAAGTCAATTCCTATAGCTCCCTCGAAAACCCGTATTCTTGGCTCTGTTACCAACGCCAACTGCCCCATTGTAATCTGTACTGCCTCTCTAAAATCCTCCAATATGGCAATATCACAGGACAAATCTACAGGCGCCTCTGCCTCACAGACAAAAGGTTTAAATCCCGGATGCATAAATTTATTGGCAACTTCTAATTGAATCACAGTATCTGCTATACGGTACTTCATGACACACCCTCCATCGTAACATTAACTAAAATATTACATGACGCCAGTTCTCTAATCGCAGTGCAATAATCCTCCCAAAAACCATCCCGTTCTTCCTCAGGTATCTTGTAAGTGATTGCCATATCTTCAAAAATTTTTTTTTGATTTTCGTCCTGATCACAACGTGACACAATATCGTATTCCAATGCCCCCAATTCCATAACGGGATATTGATCTACAATCCCCTGCCCAACCGGAAGCGCATAAATAACATCTGCCAGTTTCCGAACGACATAATATCGATTTCTAACCATGCGTACCTCCCATTTGTTTTTTCTATTGCTCTTGATTTAAAAGTGTAGCAAAAAATTCCGGACACATATCCAACAAAGTAGACTCCTGCTTCGCTGGACGAAACAAATCCAGTACCGGCTTCATTACTCTTTCAAAAAGTTCAGGGTTCTTTGATAATCGTAGTATTTCTGCGGTATTTACCGCATCTGCCAATGCCGTATGCTGTGCCCCGGTAAACTCATAGTCCGCAGCACTCACTGCCTGGTCCAGTTTAATTTTCTTCTCTATTCCCAGCAAATGGCTATACTCCTCCTGAAAATCATTCCAGTGAGTTTCCATTCGATGAATGAAAGATTTGTCATATTGTTTAAACGCCGCTTCCTTTTGGAACTGACGAATATCCGACATGCTCCAAGAATAGAATTGTGTCTTTTGATCGCCAACCCAGGCACAAAACTGATCCATTGCCTCTGCAAACAAAGGCGCACCCTCTAATTTTGCATCCGTAATGCCAGTTAATTCCGTGATACGCTGATCCATGGAACCATACTCCGGATGGACATAAGTCTGATATCGATCTATTTCTTGATACTGTGCATCCATTTTAACTGCACCAATTTCAATCAATTCACTGGATAGCTTGTACTCTCCCCGTTGCTGACGTTCTATTTTATTCATCTCTAAGTCGATCATCACATGATTCATACTATCCTCCATGCTGCTTTCTGCACCTCAAACTGTGGTGTCAAAACATAACACATCTTAGTGTATTATAACATCTCGACTAACGTCTCAGTGTATATTCGCATAATATTGGTTCGTGCAAGCACGACCATCGCTGTATTCATTATATCATGATTCTTCGAATCATAATCTTGCCTGGCTCTCACAAGCAAGCTTGCTCAATCCGCTTATTATTATATCATAAAGCTACAAACTTTGCACTAGAAACAGTAGAAAAAAGGTATATTGCCTCAGACAATACACCTTATATCTTCATAAAGTATCCATTCTCATGTAATGCAATCCCAAAACAGTAGTGAAATATCGACAAAATCACAGGCTATATGCCCAAAGATTACGAATCTGCGACATCAGTCTATCCAGTTCCCATTTTTTCTTACTTCGTTTTATACTATTGGGATCATTAACTATAATTTTCCCCTCAGCGTCCATGCCAGTCAAAACCAAAAAATGTCCCTGCGTCGTAAAATCTCCTGGTCCAACAGTACATATAATGGGATGTCTCTGCTGTAAATGTTTTTCAATCTTACTTTCATTCAAGGGCAGTTTTTCTACCTTCAATCCCAAATCAGACGCTCCATTTGTCATTAAATCCCAAGAAGTTCCTGTTCCTTTCACATAATAACCATCCTGTTCTGCCCGTCTGGCAAGCTCATATGGATTCCACTTGCCCTTTCCGGTCAAGCCACAGTACACCATAGACAAACAGGTAGGACCACAGCCATTTACCGCCATATAATCTCCACCATACTTGCGATATCCCCATCTCTCATCCCATTGCAGAAACAGTGGAATATCCCCTGTCAAATCCTCAGACACATCAATTTCCCCCTGCCTATCTTTTTTCTCAGGATATTGTTTTACAAAATCTATCGTCTCAGGATTCTTCAAAGCTAAGTTCCGCAGACTCTCCGGATAACTTCCATCTAACCAGGACAAAGAAAGCTGTTTGCTCCATGTGCTTCCCTGCTGCCCCCCTGCAAACCAAGCTCCCGTGCTGCCGGCACCACCATGCCTAAATCACGAAACACCGCTTATTCCACGATATCCAATGCACAT
>CAMWKN010000481.1 GCA_947174825.1 uncultured Clostridium sp. | reverse complement strand
TGAATGTAGTTATCACAGATGAAGGGAGACAACAGGCGAAGGAGATGCGACAGCATATCAGCAATGAATACAGAGGTATGTTTCGGATTTTGGGAAAGAAGGATACAGAGGAATTAATTCGTTTACTGAAGATTGTCTTGTCTTATCATGGGGATCTGGACAATGAAAGGGATGAAAATTAATTAATGAATTAGTTTGATGCTGCAAGGCAAAATGTAGTTACATCGTAGCTGAACGAATGAAGAGAAAGGAATAATGTTATCATGGATTCGCTTCTGTTCAAATTGGTTATTGCTTATATAATTTTTATGAATTTTTTTACCTTTATTTTATATGGAGTTGACAAGTACAAGGCAAAACATAATCAATTCCGTATTCCAGAAGCAACGTTGCTTTTATGCGGATATCTGGGTGGTTCTTATGGTGCTGTCATAGGGATGCAGGTGTGGCATCATAAAACACGAAAATGGAAATTTCGGATTGCAGTACCACTTGCCGTTGTGTTTGTTACAGGTGTATTATTGGCGATAAGTTATTTTTTCAGAATCAGATAGTTATTGTGTATAGTTGACGGAGTTCCGCACTTCATGTAGAATGGGTATTGTTGCGACAGTAAAACGGGGAAGTTATCAGATTGGATGGAATAACGAAACAACATTTTATTGTCCGAATCGTATTTGATGAGAACAAAGGTAAGGAGGAAATTATAATATGAGTCAGGAAATACCATACAAGATTTATCTGGAGGAGAGTGAAATGCCGAAACAGTGGTATAATGTGCGGGCGGATATGGAGAATAAACCGGCGCCACTGTTGAATCCGGGAACCCACCAGCCAATGACATTGCAGGAATTGGAGCAGGTATTTTGTACGGAGTTGGCAAAACAGGAGTTGGATGATACCACACCATACTTTGATATTCCGGAGGAAATCCGCGATTTTTACAAAATGTACCGTCCGTCTCCACTGGTTCGTGCCTATTGTCTGGAGAAGAAGTTAGACACTCCGGCAAAGATTTATTATAAATTTGAGGGAAATAACACTAGTGGCAGCCATAAGCTGAATTCTGCCATTGCACAGGCATATTATGCCAAGAAACAGGGGCTGAAAGGTGTGACAACAGAGACGGGTGCAGGGCAGTGGGGAACAGCGTTGTCTATGGCATGTTCCTATCTGGATCTGGATTGTAAGGTATACATGGTAAAGTGTTCCTATGAACAGAAGCCATTCCGCAGAGAAGTAATGCGGACTTATGGAGCCAGTGTTACTCCATCTCCATCTATGGATACGGAAGTAGGAAGGCAGATTTTGGAGAAACATCCGGGAACATCTGGCAGTTTAGGATGTGCTATTTCTGAAGCAGTAGAAGTAGCCACACATTCTGAGGGATATCGATATGTGCTGGGCAGTGTATTGTCACAGGTATTATTACATCAGACGGTGATTGGATTGGAAACGAAAGCCGCATTGGATAAATACGGCATTACACCAGATGTGATTATTGGTTGTGCTGGTGGCGGTTCCAATCTGGGAGGATTGGTTTCTCCATTTATAGGAGAGATGTTGCGTGGGGAGAAGAAATATCAGGTTATCGCGGTAGAACCGGCATCCTGTCCAAGTTTGACCCGTGGTAAATATGCCTATGATTTCTGCGATACAGGTATGGTTTGTCCGTTGGCAAAGATGTACACGCTGGGCAGTGGATTCATTCCTTCTGCCAATCATGCTGGAGGATTGCGTTACCATGGTATGAGTTCTATTCTGTCTCAGTTATATGCAGATGGTTATATGGAGGCACGTTCTGTAGAACAGACTTCTGTATTCCAGGCGGCAGAGCAATTTGCCAGAGTAGAGGGTATTCTGCCAGCACCGGAAAGCAGCCATGCTATCAAGGTAGCTATTGATGAGGCTATGCGTTGTAAGGAGACTGGAGAGGAAAAGACCATTGTCTTTGGACTAACCGGAACTGGCTATTTTGATATGTATGCTTATGAAAGTTTCCATGATGGAACCATGCAGGATTATATTCCAACAGACGAAGATTTGCAGCCAGGATTTGATTCTCTGCCGGATGTAAAGAAATGAAGATCCATCAAATATTAGACGATCAATCCACGGAATATCTAATGGAGGCGAAGCAGCGTCATCAAAGAGAACAGGCAAAGGTTCAGGAATCGGAACTGTATGATATGGATTTTACGGTGTATTTAGACAAAAATGTGTTTCAGATTTTGGGAATTGTTCTTTTGCTTCTATTGATCATGTTTTTCAAGACATTTGCTATGCAGTTTTATCAGTTGATTGTGCAGCATCAGATACCGGATTTTGGGACAGTAACTTTGGCACTGTTTGGAATAGGCGCAGTTTTATTTGTGGCTGTTGTGATATGGTATGTCTGGCTTTGGTTTCGCCCAAAGCCACATATTGTACATGCTCAGATCCAATATCGGGGGAAGACGTACCACTATTCTGAAATTACATATATACACATTAACTCGATTCAGTTGGCAAGCGTGTATGTGGAGGGAGGGAAACTCTTTACAGTAACCGGGGATTATGTGAATTATGGAAGCTTGATTGCCTGGGCAGAGAAGTGTCGGATACCGATATTGCAGAAAAAGAGACAGGAAATGAGTCAGGAGCAGATTGAGCAGATGACAAAAAGAATAACGTTTATCGTGATGGTATTCCTCATTCTATTTGTGGCGATATTTCCGTTTGTATTTTATATACTATATTAGCATTTCTTCTGTTGCAGTGTTGACTGTAGTCATCACTGCAACATTTTTTACTCTATAGGAAAGTAGTCGTTACACGACTATTCCTATAGAGTAAAAAAGCCCTCCGGGCAAGATGCGCACAGCCAGCAAAGGAAGATGTCACTTCGTGACGCTGGCT
>CAMWKN010000480.1 GCA_947174825.1 uncultured Clostridium sp. | reverse complement strand
GTATGTAATCTGTCTGTATGTAAAGCTTTTCATATAGGATGATGTTAACAAATCCGGTTTGATTGTTGCTGTTCCGGTAAACAAATAACCTGTTTTATGGATAGTAAAACTGAATCATGCCTGGAAAGCATGATTTAATAATTAAAATAGGTATTAGACATTGATTTGTGTGGATATTACAATGAAATCAGATTAAGAAAGCTTTAATGGATGGAAAGGAGGATTTCTATGAAAAGATGGGACAGAGTGTTAAGTATTTTTCTTGTAACAGCGTTAGTAGTAACAACAGCATTTTCTACAAGCATACAGATGTCAACGGCAACAGTGGCAAAGGCGGCAAGCCATTCAAAGAGTGGTGCCAAGAAGAAATCAAAGGTTCTGATTGCGTATTTTGGGAGGTATGGAAACACCAATTTCAAGGAAGATGTAGATGCCACAACATCTGCAAGTATTGTAAAAGACGGCAAGAAAAAGCGAGGAACGACAGAGATGCTTGCACGTTTGATTCAGAAAGAGACAGGTGGGGATTTGTTTCGTATCCAGACAAAGAATAGGTATCCGGTAAGCTATGATAAAGTGATTGATCAGAACCATAAGGAACTGGATGAAGATTACCTGCCGGAATTAAAGAAAAAAGTAAAAAATATGAAACAGTATAATGTGGTCTTTATTGGTTATCCCATCTGGGCAGAAGATATACCTCAGGTAATCAAAAGTTTTATCAAGGTTCATGATTTGAAAGGGAAAACGGTGATTCCGTTTTGTACACATGGAAGCTCTGGGCAGAGCGGTACCTATAAGAAGATACAAAAATTATGTTCCGGTTCTGATACTTTGTCAGGATTTTCAGCAGGGGAAGATGATGTGAAATCAAAATCCACGAAAAAAAGACTGAAGTCATGGCTAAAAAAGCTTGATGTAAAAAGCAGATTGGGAAAGGTGGTACCTATTACAATTAAAGTGGGAGACAGGACACTGGATGGCGTCTGCTATAACACAGCACTTGGAAAGCAGATGATGAAAAAGTTTCCGTTGACGGTAACAATGGATCAGTATGGAGACAGGGAATATTATGGGGATGTGGCAAAAAAGAAGCGTCCAACGAAAAAGAGCAAGGGTAAGTTAGCATTCGTAAACGGAGACATTACCTATTGTTTTGAGAATGATACCATGGCGATTTTTTACAACCAGTCCAATGAGCCAAATCTGACGATGCGGGTAAACTGCATTGGAAGGGTAACATCTGATTTATCGGTATTTAAGGAAATGGGAGACAGCGTAACGATGACGTTTGACTTGAAAAAAAATATTGACACTGTGTCAGAATAGATGTAGTATAATATTACTGACATGGTGTCAGAATAAAAGTGATGAGAGGATGGTTGACATGAAGAAGAATATTGGTTCACAACTGGCACTATATCCAATGCCGGTTACCGTAATTGGAGCGATGAATGGAGATGTACCTACATGGACATTGGTGGCACATGTTGGGATACTGGGACATGACAGGGTTCTTGTCAGTCTTGCAGAGCCACATTATATTAATGGAATCATAAAGCAGGGACGGAAACTATCCATCAATATCGTAGATGAGGGGATTTTGTCGGAGGCGGATTATGCGGGTTCCGTGAGCGGGTCGAAAATAGATAAATCGAAATTGTTTGCATATGAACAGGGAGAGTCTGGAACACCTATTATAACAAAAGCACCGCTTGTCATGGAGTGTTCCGTTGAGGATATTTATCAGACACCAAATTTTGAAAGCTTTATTTGCACCATAGACAATACTTATGTGGAGGAAGAACATCTTAACAGTGAAGGGAAAGTGAATTACGAAACTTTAAAACCTGTGCTTTTTGAATTTCCGACTTACGAATATTTAAAGACGGGAGATGTGTTGGGTAAATGTCTTTCTTTCAAAAAAGATGAGGTAGAGGAATAAAACAACAGCCAATACAAACAAACGCTGTCACGCTTCGCGAGCCAGCTTATTGTAATAAGAAAGAGGAAAAGAAATGCCAAAGGGATCAATTGAACTTACCAATGCAAGAAAAGAAGAAATTATTGCTGCCTGTGAGCTGTTGTATCAGACGAAAGGCTTCAAGGATATTACTATACAGGATATTGCAAAGGAAACTTCCTTTACCCGCACATCCATTTACAATTATTTTGAAACAAAAGAGGAAATTTTCATGGCTCTTTTACAGAAAGAGTATGAAAGGTGGGTAGAAGAGCTGGAGGATGTGATTCAGAATCATGAGAGTATGGAGAGGAACGAAGTTGCAAAAACACTGGCTGTTTCTTTGGAAAACAGGGAACTTCTTCTGAAACTGATGAGCATGAACCATTATGATATGGAGGAAAACAGCAGACTAGAACGGGTAGTGGAATTTAAGGAGGCTTATGGGGCATCTATAAAGACAGTAGACCGTCTTTTACAGAAGTTTTGTGTAGACCTGTCAGATGGGGAGCGTCAGGATTTTATCTATTCCTTTTTCCCGTTTGTATATGGTATTTATCCATATACCAGAGTAACGGATAAGCAGAGGGAGGCAATGGAGAAGGCAGATGTGGGATATGTGTATCTGTCCATTTACCAGCTTGCTTACACCTGTGCAAAAAAATTATTGAAAAAAAACAGATAGGAGGATTGCGGCATGAGTACCAAAATGAAGATTCTGATTTTGACAGGAAGCCCGCATAAACAGGGAACTTCCAACACGCTGGTACAGGAGTTTGTCAGAGGGGCAGAAGAAGCCGGACATCAGATAAGCATTTATGATTGTGCCAGTGGAAATATCAATCCCTGCCTTGGATGTGCCAGTTGTGGCATGAATGGAGATTGTGTCAGAAAAGATGATGGTAATTAAGTGTTGGAAAAACTTCTTGCTGCAGATGTGG
>CAMWKN010000479.1 GCA_947174825.1 uncultured Clostridium sp. | reverse complement strand
ATTCTCGGTGTTGGCGTAGCCTTTGGCGGCGGTGTTGTCGTCGGCTTCGCACTGCTCCTCGGTGTTGGCGTTGCTTTCGGTGTCGGTGTAACGTTTGGCTTCGCACTGCTGCTTGGTTTCGGCGTTGCCTCTCCCTTGCCAGTATCAGTGCCATCCTCTTTATCCTGATGCGCACGGTAAGTATTTACCAGCCAGATACCTGTTGTTGCCAGATCTTCCTCCGTCCAGCCACTCCGTTTACTACTGCTAGGCAGCAAATAAGAAGCCGCCTCCGCTTTATTACATAAACTCCAACAAGCATAACTGATATTATTTTCATCACACAGTTTTATCCATGCATCAGCATTCCCTGTATCAAAAGTACCATTTCCATCCGCAGAACAGATACCAAACTCCGTCACAAAAATTGGGGTGCCTGCAGCAATTGCCGTCCTCACTTTACTCATTTTATCTTCGTAATGGGAGGCGGCATAGAAATGAAAGGTGTATAATATATTTTTAAATCCATCGTTCTTTAACGGTTTCTGAGCCACCTGGTCTACATCCTGAGACCAGGTATTGGTTCCACAGACAATCAGCGCATTACTGCCAGCATTACGGATAATCGTGCAGATATCCTTACAGTAGGAATATAAATCCCCACCGGAACCATTATTATACCAGTTCACACCTGTAGGCTCATTACAGATCTCAAAAAGTACGTTATCGTAATCTTTATACATGGTTGCATATTTTTGGAAGAACTTTTCTGCCCAGTCCTTCTTAACATGCGGATCTTCCGCATGAACATGCCAATCAATCAATACATACATTCCCAGTTCTTTGGCAGCTTCCACTCCCTCCTGGATCTTGCTGTCCAAATGCGCCTGACTTCCTTCCGTATATCCCCCCTGCGTAATATAACTTACCAAACGGACCATATTCACGCCCCACTCGTCACGTAGAGACTGAAAGGCAGCTTTATTGACATACTGGTGCATCCCATCCCAATGCATACCATGGGTACTGGCGCCTCGCAGCTGAAATGGTTTCCCGTTCTTATCTACAATAATCGGCGTACTATATCCTGCCATTTCTTTTAATTCCAATTTACCATGTTTACCAACTGGCGTATCTGCGTAGGCAACATTTTTCGTCTGTCCAGTCAATTCATACTTCAACTGACTGGCAGAGGTAAAGGAGCCATCATCTTTTATTACAACCGGGGTTCCCAGCACTACATTTGGTCCTTCATTAAAGCCAAATTTCCCATCGCCGCTGGAAAATGTAGCTCCCGCAGCCACCGTCTGGGTAAAGCGTATAATAATATAACCATCACTGTATCTAGGAGTTCCCCCTAAAGAACCATATGCCTGTAGATTTAAGTCCTTTGTATTTCCAGATACCGGAATTTTAATCAAAAAATTTTCAGCTGAAGATGAACTATTATTTTTAACTGTAAGATTATACTCTGAATAATACTGATTACTGTTGGCAGGCAAATAATTCACGCTGGCACTAACACCTTCTATGCGCTCTCCTTCCACCGTACCGCTGTTGCCTGAACCCGTTCCACTGGATTTCGTACCAATAATTTTTGCAGAGCTAATCGTATAGTTAATCTCTGTACCTACTTCACATTGTGTAAAACGAATTCCCACACGGCTGAAAGAGGAAAAGGACATAAGATCTAAAGAAACTGTCTGAGCCGTTCCAATCCTAACCTCTGCTCCAATATCCTTCCAGCCACCATAGGATTTATTCATTGCATATAATACAATCGCTGGGTTTCCCTTTGAGCAGGAATTCACTTTCACTGTAGCCTCAAATTTCAAATTACTATATCCACTGGATCCATTATTTAATAATTCGTTACCCAGTCCCGCAAACTGTTCCTCACAAAAAAGGTCATCACCATAGTTATCTTTTGCAACCGTTCCGGTCTTTGTGATCGAACTTCCATTCAGCAGATCAATCGTTTCATCCGCTGCCTGTGCCGTCCTCGTTCCCGTCGGCATCGTCACCCCTGTCAGCAGCATCGCCAACGACAGGATTCCAACAAGCAGCCGATCCCTCACATTTTTACTTCTTCTCCCCATAAATGCTCTCCTTCCCGCTTGGTTACTAATAGTATAACGCATTCATTACAATTAATAACGAACAAATCCCCAGATTGCAGGAGCAAATTTGCCCCTGACTGTTTTTATTTTATAGTTACCTTAACCTGTTTATAAAGTCCATTCTGCGCATATACATAGATAGTACACTTGCCCTTCTTTTTCGCCTTGATCTTACCGGAAGAAGATACTGTTGCAATCTTACTGTTAGATGATTCATAAGAAATCTTACGGTGCTTTGCAATTTTATTCTTCTTTTTCAGCGGCACCTGCTTAGCCTTAATCTTGAAAGACTTGCCCTTTTTCAGACTTATCTTAGCTTTCTTTACTGTAACCTTTTTGGCATTTCCTTTTTTGCCGCCCAGTGTCGTCGCATGCACTGTCTTGGATATGCCCATGGTGGCATCTACTTCATTGATAGTCTGGCATGCCATTACCAAGTATTTGTAATAGGTGCCCTTTTTCAGGCTTTTATGTGTCCAACCGCTTCCTGTCACTGTTGCTAATTTCTGCATAGTATTATTTTTGCCACAACGATTGCCATACACAATATATTTGCTAGCTCCAGAAACTTTATTCCATTTCAGTTTTACAGAATTCTTTGTCGTCTTCGTTGCCCTTAACTTCAAAGAGCCAAAGACAGATCCGGCAATATCTTTGTCCGATTTTTGGGACATGATAGTCTGTTCTGCCAATTCGGCACTGCCACCAGACCATCCATTACTAATTGCAATATTTGGGTCTGTAATCACATCTGTATTCCCAGTACCCGGCGCCTGTGTCTGAGAAGGATCGCTTCCTCCCGGTGTCT
>CAMWKN010000478.1 GCA_947174825.1 uncultured Clostridium sp. | reverse complement strand
AGAATAATCTCCATATTCGCTTTTTTGAGCTGATTTATCACATCCAAAAGAACATGATCAGGTTTGTATGCAGGAATCAACGCAACATTTTTATAGGTCAAATAGATTTTCCCTCTCTTTCTTTTTCTATTTTCAGCTGGCAGTGAACTCACTGGAGGATGTGCCTATTGTGAGTGTATAGGTTTCGCCGCTGATGATATCAGGGCTGCTGAGAATGACAAGTGCAAAGTCAAGGTCAGGTGTATGCGTGATTAAAGTGTTTCCTTTACTGTCAGACAGTTGGATTTTGGTACCCGCAGACTGATTTCCGACATTGGCTGTGATAACTCCCTGCTTAGAGTCACTGAAAGTCTGTGACATCCTACCGGAAGCCCCCGTTCCAATAAAGGTACCTCCTGAAACTGTGCCAGTTGTATCATAGTCCAGTGTTGCAGTATCCCCCTGCGTTGGACCACAGACAGTTATATTGCCACCTGTGATATCCAAGGAGCCATTGGCGTCAATACCGTCCCCGGAGGCTGTGATATTTAGTGTAGCGCCTGAAATGGTAATGCTGCCGTTAGAAGAAGACCCGCCATGTCCAAACATACCGTCTCTTCCACCAGTGTTTCCGCTGGAGTCGGTTCCGCCTGCGGCATTTACTCCGTCATCGCTGGCAGTCAGCGTAATATCGCCTCCCGATATATTAATATGCATGCCTTCCAGACCTTCATAACTCTCAGATATATTGATGGTTCCGGCTGTGACTGTCAAAGTATCGTCGGCATGAAAGGCATCATCGCCAGACGCAATCTGAAAGGTGCCGCCGTTTACCGTTGCAGACCCGTTGGAATGGAAAGAATCATCTGCGGAATCCATAATAAATTCTCCGCCATTAATCAGTAAATCAGCAGATGCTTTTATGCCCTTCATGCTGGTGCTGTCGTTTGAGTCGTCAGTAGTGTCGGATGAGCCAGAGGAATTGTTTGTACTGCTAAGAGCGATCATGTTGTCTTTGGAGCTGTCAGTTGTGTTAGAGGAATCGTTTGTACTGCCAAGAGTGGTAATGTTGTCTTTGGAACTGTCAGCAGTGTCAGATGAGTCTTTGTTCTCTGGCATAGTTCCGTTTCTTCGGTTACCTTTGTCCATTTTTCCGCCTCTGCCTTCCGGCATATTTCCATCACTTTGACCACCTTTGCCTCCCGGCATATTTCCGTCTTTTGGACCACCACCATGTCTGCCGCCGCCTTGGAAACCACCCCAGGAGTCAGAATTATGCGCAGCAGCATTCACACTGCCGCCGCCGGCTTTTATGACAAAGCTGCCATCTTCAATCTGCAGGCAGGAGGAAGCAGAGATTCCATCGCCCTCAGCAGAAATATGGAGGGTACCGCTTTGAATGTAAACATATCCCTTCGATGCGTCATCTGCATTTTCAGCATGGATGCCGTCTTTGCCGGAAGTGATTGTGAAGTCAGAGTTTGTAATACATACATCATCCTTGCTGGAAATGGCATGGGATGAACAGTTGATGTCATAGCTGCCGCTGGTAATCTTCAGGGAATCTTTTGAGACAATGCCATGTCCCGCCGGAGAGGTAACGACCAGAGTACCGGCTCCATTTAGAGTCACATCCTCCTTTGAGAAAATCACGGCGTCAATCTTGTTCTCATCAATCGCTGTAAAGGAGCCGCCATTTGAGAGCGTATTGGTAGAGCCATCTGCCATGGTGATAAATACTTTGTCCGATTGCAAAACATAAATGGGCGCACAGCTTTTACTATGAATCGTCACATTGTTTAAAAAAAGCTGGATTTTATCGGATTTATCGGCATTGACAATAATCATGCCATCATCCAGAGTACCAGAAAGGATGTAGGTGCCTTCCTCTGTGATGGTGACGGTGCCATCTGAAATCTGCACAGCCTTAGAGCTGCAGGCAGCAGAATTTCCCTTTAGTTGAATGGTGATACTGCTGTTTTCATCATAAGTAGTCTCATAATCCCGGTCTGAGAATATTTTGGAACTGTCTATTGTGGCTGCTTTTTCAGATGTGCTATTCTCTGAACCAGTGTTATTTTCTGTGTTGTTTGGCGTGTTTGTGCCAGTCGTTGCAGGGCTGTTATTTTGATTGCTGCATCCTGCAGTTGTCATGGCAAATGCCAGAATAAGTGCAATATATGTCTTATTTTTCATTTTTTTCTCCTTTTATTTTTTATTCTAAGTCGCCTTAGTAATCTGTTTTGTTATGCTGGTTTTATAAATTTAATGTAGCACTAAGCATGTGAAGATTATGTGACCATTTGAGTGTTATTTTGTGAAATTTTGTGGTAAAGGAATCATTTCTTAAGAAATCTTAAGAAAAATCGCCACAGTTCTTAAGAAATTTCTATTATAATGATAGATATTAATAAAGATAACGATCCATTTAGGAAGGAAGCAGGTGTAGAAACATGTGTAAAAAAACAGTAAAAATATTTTTCACAGCTCTGATGTTTATAGCGGTGGGGATTTTGGTGCTGCCCAAACCAATGGTATGCGATGCAAAGTCGAAGATGAAATTTACCCATACAAAAGGGAAGAATAAATCAGATGTAAAGGTATTAAAGAAAATTATCCGGAATAATTTACGGAAAGATTGTGATTCCGTTCATTTATACACAAACTTTAACAGTTCAAATTATCAATGGAATGCCAAGGGGCGTCTGGTAAGTTTTAAAGCGGATGGAGTCTTAAAGGGAAATGTGTCATTTACGAAATTGAAAAAACTGAAGTATTTATCCGTGGGGTATAGAGACGACAGAGGAAAGGGGCGGATAAAAAGCCTGAATATAAAAGGCTGTACATCTTTAAAATATCTGAATTGCTATAGGAACCAATTAACAAAATTAGATCTTTCTCATAATAAAGCATTACGAACACTGAATTGTGCTTATA
>CAMWKN010000477.1 GCA_947174825.1 uncultured Clostridium sp. | reverse complement strand
TTTTCAGTATATCTTATTAGCCACTCCTGTTACAACTTTATTATAGCACTTCAATAGAAAAAATATCCACATTGATAAAAGAACAGGATACGGTGCCAAGTAGTATTGATTCCTTTAACATTACACTTGATGATGAGGGTAATATCTCAAATTACAGGTTTTCAGGCGGCGGAGGGGATATAATGATGCCGTCCCAGATAGGGCGGAGAAAAAACGAGGATAAAGAAGCAGAAGAAATAAAAGAACAGGAGCGGAACCAAAGGCTGGCGGCGAAACGTGCATTGCAGAGAAAAGAGCAGCTAGAAAAAGCAGAATTAGATAAAAGATACCAACAAAGCATGAGAGAAGCTATGTGGCTGTTTGGTCTAAATCTATTATAGAGGTATGGATAATGAAAAATAGAAAAATTATCATGGCACTGCCACTGGTCATAGTGGTTGGGGTATTATTGTTTACTTGCCAGATAGGGAAAGTAAATGCAAATACTAAGGACGTATATTCCCTTGGAGAACCCTGTTTGAGCAGTGGGATAGAGACAGGAGAGCAGGAAGAAAACCTTGCAATACATACTCTGGCAGAAGTTGATGATATTTGTGAAGCAGAGCTTGCAATTAACAGATGGGGATATACATACAGTGCAGGCGGGAACAACAACAGCATCATAGAAACAAAAACAGGCAGTGATGTATTGAATGGTGAATCGGGCAATCAGGGGGAGGAAAAAGAAATATCAGAAAAGATATTATCATGGGATGAGGCACAGGAGCATTTGGCATATGATACATTGTGCTGGCTAAACAACGAATATTTGTTTTCCAGTGCTGAAGATATTTCTTTTATAATACCAGATGATGATATGGCAATAGCAGAGTATTCAACACAAACTTATAAGGTAAAGATATATGCTTTTACAGTATGTGGAGAGAATAAAAAATGCTTTGAATTTGGAAGGAACTATTCATCTGAATTATATAATGTTCATCAAGTCGAAGAAGATTATACATGGCAGTGTTTTTCTTATAAGGGGTATGATGGCACGGAATATACAAGCGCAGTCCTGCCATGCGGTAATATAGTATGTGAAATAGTATTTGAAGAATGTGATGAGCAGTTTATCTATAACTCACTTGCCAGTTATGAGTAAGGAGAAATATATTCAGTGAAAAAGGAGGTTTTGAAGATATGGATATACAGTCGCTTGGAATATTGAGCAGTATTGCAGCACAAGGCAATACCAATACCATAGTGGATAAAGGAAATAACCTGTCATTTCCCCAAATTTTTTCGGAAATAAGGGGAACAAATCAAATATCTGCAAAGGATATGTTTTCCGCAGTATTTCCTACAAATGATGTAAATGTAAAAGCCGGAAATTGTGACATATCCAGTGAGATTTGGGAGAGAAAAGATTTTCCAGTATGGCAGTATTTTAAAGATGATATAAGTGCAGATAGCCTTAATAATTGGAAGCCGACAGGAGCAGAGCCGACGGGCGCAGAATCCTACATACAACAGGAGCTTAAAAAAATAGGTTTTGGTGAAATAGTGGTAATGCTTCCGAAAAGTTTACAAAAGAAAATGGAAGCTGATCCGAAGTATGCACAGGAGATTGCAGAAAAGTTGCAAAAATGGAAAGCCGATTATGACAGAATGGATAATGCCGTTGCTGCTTCTTATGGCGATGATCCTGTATTGTACCAGATGACAAAAAGCTACTGCATTCAATTAGACGAGGACGGAAATGTTAAAAACTATACTGTTGTCAGTGGCGGTATTGATACAAAAAAATCAGATGATTCAAATAAAACATATAACGAAGCACCACGGAAAACAGTAGTAAAGACAGTAAAGCCAAAATCTATACAAAGGGAAGTAACAAATACTATGACAAGATTTGAAGAAGTAGATTATGCAAATATTGCCCCTTACTTAGCCACTTTTTATAAAAAAAGGTAACTTAAATTTGAAGAAACAACATAATGAAGGCGGCAGGTATTTTGAACCCAGACTTATCATAAGAGGGTAAAGTTACTGAGATTTGAAGGGTTACATAGAGTGGTAGAAGTTCTTAGGATTTCTGGATAAGTAAATTGCCAGCCGCATATTCACCAATAAGCCTTTGCTGCACGGGGCAGGTTTCCAGTAGATATGGAAATCGGGGAGCAGGGGTGGCTTCGTGAATGGTAGGGCAATAAAAAATTGAAATAAGGAGACTTTACAGATGGATGTTTCAACAAACTCAAATCTTTATAGATTTCAGTCAAATGATGTTAGTCAGATAGCAAGGCACGATATTGAAAATCGTGAGGAACTTGTAAAAAGGGTTCGGGATATTTTCAAGCCAACAAAGGATTCTTTTGAAAAGATGGCTGAACAGGCAGTTGCTGTATGTGACTGTTATACGAATTATCAGATTACTACCAATATGCCGGAGAGTGTTTTTAGTGATTCCTTTGGCTATGCTATGCAGCATGACATTGCAGACCGGATGGAGGACTACTATGCGGGCAAAATGAGTGATGATGAACTGAAGCAGTATTTTAATGACTGCTGCTCTGATATGCGGATATACAGGGCGCAGCAACACCAAACTTCGGGAAATGTAGACGATGATAATATGCAGATCGTCAGCCAGATATATGAAATTTTTGCTAAGGAAAATGCAAGAGCCGCCAGCAACGCCAATTATAACGAAGGGGCGCAGGTCAATGCATCCTATGGTAACAATTATAGGAATGATGACTGGGCCTACTATAATGCGGATTACTATTATCAATGTGAAGAAGTGAAAGATTTCTTGGGTGCGGCGGCAAATGAAGTTGCGGAGAAATGGGGCATCGGCGCTGTTGATACACAGGAAATAGAAAAAAATTCCAAGTTTACTATAGATGGAGGGTTTGATTTCAACAGTGTGTGGAACTTTAC
>CAMWKN010000476.1 GCA_947174825.1 uncultured Clostridium sp. | reverse complement strand
ACAAGAAAACGTGTCACAAGAAAAGAGATTTTGCAAACATTGTGGAAACGAATTTAAAGAGGATATGAAATTTTGCCAAAATTGTGGAAAACCTTGTGAGAGCGAAGAGGTAATTCGGTATTGTCAAGGCTGTGGAGCAGTCATTGAAAAAGATGTTAAGTTCTGTCCAAAATGTGGAACAAAGGTTGTTACTAAAATAGATATTAATCTCAGTGGCGCAGAAAAAATCTTGGACAAAGCCTCTGGTCGTTTCTCTATGAAAAAAGTTGGAGCAATATTAGCAGCATTGATTCTTGTGGCAGTAATAGCGGTTGTCGGGATTAAAGTAATACCAAAGATTTTTGTTTCACCTGAGACGTTAATGTCAGAAGGAAATTATAAAAAAGCATACAATAAATCTAAAAAAGAAGAGAAAGATGATATTCTTATTGAGAATTTAATTTCGAGTCTGTGTAAAGAGTCTGAAGACGGCTTGAAAGATCCTGCATCTTTTAAACTAAGAGATGCTTGGTATGAAAATAAAGATAAAAAACGAATTGTATTGTATATTTCGGGAAAGAATAGTCTGGGAGGAACAACAAATAATTTTTGGCTGTTTACGTTTAATCTTGATGAGAAAAAATATAAATTATTTACGGCAATTAATGATTTGGAGAAGGAGGAATACTCATCCTATGATGATACAGAAGAGGGAATTGAAAAAGTTCTGAATAATGTTGCTCGTGACGTTATCCGTGAGATTTATATTGATGATAATAAGTTGGATAAAGATTTAGTTGAACGAATTAATGGCTTACACGCAAAAAATGTATTGAAAGATGTTGAATTGTTGGATGAAGTAAAAGATATATATCCATCTGAACAAAGTGACGATGAGGCATAATTAATTACATACATTTGAGTAAAGTATAGGGTGAATGGTTGTGCCTGATCTGCTGCACTACCGCACTTCATCAATATTACTAAATGACCAGGCATGAATATTGATTTCGATTACCGGTGTGCCACAGTATTCACATTTTTTGGCGCCCAGAGAGGAAAGAGGAGCACCGCAGTTTGGGCAATTGATCCCCAATGCGTGATCCAGTTCGTTTTCTACCAGATTGCGATCCTGAATATAGATCAGATCAATATTGTATTTGGTCTGGTATTTATATTCTTTGGAACCTTCCAGTACCGTAGATGGATTGATAAGATCCGTGGAATAATGATAGCATTCTAAAGCGGACTGGAAAGTAATGATACATCTGCCTTCTGATTTTCTATACTGGCTGATTTCCGTCCGGTGTATTCGGATTCGGTCAAAATGTTCCTGTATATTTCGAGCGGAGAGCATTTGAATGTGGTTTTCTAACTGGTTCTTGAGCTCCGTGTTACCATCCTGTAAGAGAGAGGGATTACGTCCGTCTACTGCCCGTAAATAGCTGGTCAGAACGTTTTCGGTGCGATCCTTCATCTCATTATATTGAAAATCCGGAAAGTCAGAGACAATTTTTGGCAGGAGCAGGCTGGTCATGGCAGAAACAGATTTCGGTGTAGTAGAATATTCCTGTTTCATCTGCTTAGCTGCCTGGGTGATATCAGACGTGCCAAACAAGGTGCGGGAGGTTTCCCGCACCTTGTTTCGGATATAGGCGATTCCACACCAGATAGCGATAATGACTGCCAGAATCAATATTAAAATAATGATGATTGGTATGTATTTCATAGTGCCTCCATTAGTTGAAAATTCCCAGATAATATAGGAGTGCTATTACAACAATAACGCCCACTACTGTAATAATAATTTTTGGTATGGAAAGTGGTGTTTTGCCAGCAACTTTTCCAGTTTGTCCGTTTATCATGAATTGGTAAACCTTGTCATTGTATTTAAAATTAGATATCCAGATTGGCAGTAGCAGGTATTTGTATGTAATGTTATTGTAATCGGTATCCAGATTTACCTGACGCACATGGTCAGCGCGGTGTTCCATTTTAATTTTGTTGGAAACCTGCCGTTTTAATTTTTCTTTGATGGATTTCATAGCTATTTTCCAGGCATCTTTTAATCCGATCGAATACCGCTCTGCAACGAAACCAGCAATATATTCCGGTTTATATGATTTGTTGTTTTCTGTATCAAATGGTTCCAGTTTACGAAGCATAGACATATCATGATTGGTGGAGGCGAGTACCAGTTCATCATTGATGAATTCCTTGTACACACCAGATGTTCTGTGCCAATGGGTTTCCGTGTGAGTGTCTCCGTCGCTGTCCCTTGTGACATGGTCAATTCCGTACTCTCCCTGGTAGGAAGAAAAGGTATCTGTATCAAAGGTCCAGTATGGTAAATAGATTCCCTTAAAGCGTTTTGGTTTTGCGCTTTCTTTGGCAAGTTTTGGGCAGAACCATTTTCGTTTGATCCACTGGCGAAATAATTGGGAAGCCTGGTCGTCGCTGATCCGAAATGGCACAACGCCACCTGGAGCTATAGTATCCTGTTCATTTTGCTCCATGACCTGATTGGAACCACAGAAAGGACAGACAGCCGAAGTCTGTAAGGCATCGTAGATGGATTCTGCACCGCATGCCTTACAGAGAATGGTTTTCGTTTCAGCACCCCAGTCATGGTTGGCGGTGTGTTCCGCAGCAAAAAAATCTAGTTCGGCTGCTTTCTTTGGTGCCTCCTTCTGTACTTTGATGACTTCTTCATAATCACAGTAGGGACACTTTAGATTGCCGGTGGCAGGATCAAAATCCATTACTCCGCCACACTGGGGACATTTCTTGTCTGTCTCTTCTTTGGTGTCAACAATATTCATATCGTCCATTTTGTTTCTCCTTCTCATCTCTCTGGCAAATGCCGCAAATAGTATGACAGTAAATAATCCGGCAGAAGTCAGTGGAGCAGTATGTTTCTATCTGGTAGTATATTTATCTCGTCTACTG
>CAMWKN010000475.1 GCA_947174825.1 uncultured Clostridium sp. | reverse complement strand
GCAGAATAAGGGCTATAAAGTAGGTATTTCTACTCTGGGTAGTAATGACACTATCGCTCCAGCCGTAACAAAAGGGAATAGCACTTTGTTGGAGTGGATCAACGAGGATATCAAGAAATTAGGGGAAGAAAAGTTCTTCCATAAAGATTATGAAGAAACCCTGTCTGAGACATATGGAACGGATTATGAAGAGACCTTGGTAGTCGAGGGTGGAGAATAAGAGTTGAAGTTTTCTTAACGCAGGATAAAACCCTGCGAAAAGAAAACTAAATCAACTCTAAGAAGAACGCAAAAACGGCGTTCTTCTCATCTAGAGCCTATAAGGTATTGATGAATTAGAATGGATTGTTTGTGCCAGTAGGGTTATTGTGTTTGGAAATGAAGCTAAGTATATTATCGGTAGTGCAAGGAGGGATCGGAATGGATTTCGCGTATATCCAGCAGTTTTTGCCATTGTATCAGAGGGCAGCCGTCCTGACGGTACGGATTGGTTTGGAGGGGATTTTGCTGGCGATTATCATTGGATTGCTATGTGCCGTGGTCTTATACGAAAAAATTCCGGTCATCCGTCAGGTGGTAATGGTTTACATTGAAATCAGTCGGAATACCCCACTGTTGGTGCAATTATTCTTTCTCTACTATGGGCTGCCCAAGATAGGTATCGCCATGACTCCAGAGTTCTGTGGAGTTCTGGGGCTGGCTTTCCTGGGAGGCAGCTATATGGCAGAGGCGTTTCGCAGTGGTCTGGAAGGGGTGGATGTGATTCAGCGGGAGAGTGCCTATAGTTTGGGAATGAACCGACTGCAGGCAATGAGCTATGTGATATTGCCACAGGCTGTCTCTACCAGCATTCCGGCATTTCTGGCAAATATAATTTTTTTGCTCAAGGAAACCAGTGTCTTTTCCGCCATCAGTTTGATGGATCTAATGTTTACAGCCAAAGATTTGATTGGTCTTTACTATAAAACAACAGAAAGTCTGTTTTTACTGGTGGTGTTCTATCTGATGATTTTGCTGCCAGTATCCATACTGGGGGCAGTGGTAGAGAGGAGAGTGCGCTATGCCGGATTTGGGACTTGAAGTATTGCTCAAGGGCAATAATTTGCTTCGTTTATTGGAAGGCGGCGGGGTGGCAGTAAGAATCAGCTTGATTTCCATTGTGATCAGTATGCCGCTAGGTGTTCTGCTGGGAATATTGATGACGAGGAAAAATAGGATGATTCGATTTCTGACCAAATTTTATCTGGAATTCATTCGTATTATGCCTCAACTGGTACTTCTCTTTCTAGTCTTTTTTGGCACGACCAGAAGTCTGGGCTGGAATTTATCGGGAGAGTTTGCTGCCATTATTGTCTTTGTACTGTGGGGGACAGCAGAGATGGGAGATCTGGTCAGAGGAGCATTGCTCAGCATCCCAAAACATCAGTATGAGAGCAGCGAGGCATTGGGATTGAGTAAGTTCCAGAGTTATCGCTATGTGATATTACCTCAGACCTTACGCCGATTAATTCCACTATCTATTAATCTGATTACCCGTATGATTAAAACCACCAGTTTGATTCTGATGATCGGGGTGGTAGAAGTACTGAAAGTGGGACAGCAGATTATTGAGGCAAATCGTATGTCCAGCCCCAATGCTGCTTTTGGAATATTTTTAGTAATTTTTCTTCTGTATTTTCTGATCTGCTGGCCAATCAGTATGACAGCGAGACATTTAGAAAAGAAATGGAGTTAGGATATGGCAAAGACTGTCTTAAAAATTGAACATTTGATAAAAAAATATGACGGGCATCGGATTCTGGATGACTTTAATCTGGAAGTCAGGGAAGGAGAAGTAGTGGTAATTGTGGGACCTAGTGGTTGTGGCAAAAGTACCTTGCTACGCTGTATCAATGGATTAGAGCCGATACAGTCCGGCAGCATTGCTATTGACGGGCAGGAAGTGGCAGGGAAAGACGGTGCCAGAAGCCATTTACGGCAAAAAGTCGGTATGGTGTTCCAGAGCTACGATTTATTTCCACACCTCAGTGTTTTGGGGAATCTTCTGTTAGCACCGGTTAAAGTGCAGAAAAGATCACGGGCAGAAGTGAAACAGGAAGCCATGGAACTGCTAGAACGAGTGGGGCTGGCAGATAAGGCAGACAGTTATCCAAGACAGCTGTCTGGTGGGCAGAAACAGAGAGTGGCTATTGTCCGGGCGCTGCTTTTGCATCCGGAAATTCTGCTATTTGATGAAGTGACCGCTGCGTTGGATCCGGAAATGGTACGGGAGGTTCTGGACGTAATTCTGGGATTGGCAAAGCAGGGAAGAACTATGCTGATTGTAACTCATGAGATGCAGTTTGCGAAAGCAGTGGCAGACCGGGTGATTTTTCTGGATGGAGGAAAGCTGGTGGAAAGCAATACGCCAAAAGAATTTTTTGCTCATCCACAGACAGAGCGGGCAAGAAAGTTTCTGAATGTGTTTTCTTTTGAGGATGTGCGTGGGAATGCTTCGTGACAGCGAGGAACTTTATATGGGAAAATAAAAATGAGTTTAAGGCGGATATAGAAACCTTGAACTTATTTTTTGTTCTATAGAAAGCCCATTCTGGAATTTATTTTGGAATTTAATGAAAATACCATGGATTTGTGGTACACTTATCTGGTGATAGATCTGTTATAGAAATGAGGTGCAATATGAAATTAGATACCAAACTTTTGAAATGGACCAGAGAACCAGAGCAATATACCATTACAGAAGACAAAGTGGAAATAATCACACAGGCCAACACAGATTTATGGCAGAGAACCTATTATCATTTCCGCAATGACAATGCGCCTGTATTGCAATTGGAGACCGATGAGCAGTATTTTTCCTTTGTAGTTAAGACCGAGTTTGGGAGCAAGAAACGTTTTGACCAATGTGGTATTGTTATGTATTTGGAC
>CAMWKN010000474.1 GCA_947174825.1 uncultured Clostridium sp. | reverse complement strand
GTATAACATTCTATATACCTCCACAAACAGGAATGTCTTAATTACTAAAATCATAAATAAATTTTACTTTGTCTGAACAATATTTCCAAAATAAGTTACATTACTAAAAAAATCATAGTAATGCATCATAACAAGGTGTCGAATACCATCCTCATCCATATAAATGATCCTAGACTCACCAGTATCACCTTGTGCTGTCCAAGATGTAATCTCCCAAGAAGCATCCATAAAATCAATATCAACACATTTACTTACACCGGCATATTCCTCTAATTCACCGTCTGCCAGACAGGGTGGGTATATTTCCAACAATTCTGACAATAAAAATACTTTCAGAACCTTGATTTTTATCCAAGCACTATACTCATCCGCCAATATGATTTTTTCAAACTTACATTGTACAATAGCAGAATCGCGAATCTGTTCCACATTATCGTAACCGTTGAAAAAAGCTAATGAAGGCAGAAATTCCATATAGAATTCATTTCCGATTTTCTCATCAAATGGTATTTTCACTTTTACAATGCGAAATTCACCAATTTTAGGAATTCTATCACTACGAGTCCAATGTTCCTCTGATAGTGGTGGTACTTCTTTCTCAAAATCAGACCATTCCATATCAGAGTATGCCCAAGCTGAAAAACCATTTGGAACCTCTGTTTTCATTTCATGGTAATCATTGCAACACTTGCATCTGAACTTTATACTATTCATTCTTATCTCCATACAGCATGCATAATATTTATATGTCTAAATTTTGATTGTAATATGGTCGTTAAATCTCTCTTTCTGCAAAATCAACATCTACTGTCATATGCAGATCAGGATACTTTTCATCCAATTTTCTCAAACAGACAATATATTCTCTGCTTTGTAATTTTGCAGATATATCTTCAAAAACTTCACTAATCCAATACAAATATTCTTCATTACAATCATTTAAGAATGCAATGGTACTTTCCTCATTTTCAGAAAAAATGCATGTTAACTCCTCCCATTTTTCTTCAATACGTGGGTCATTTGGATGCATTGCCTTCCTCTCTTCTATTATCTTATCTACTCTATTTTGATCTATCATAATAATCTCCGTTCTGCCCCCTTAGTTATAATGTCATCCCCATCCGAAACCTTTATTTTTCCCTTTTGACGCTTTCAGTATATCTTATATATGTACAAATCGCAATCCACTCTATAGTAGAATACTTCATTTTCTAAACACCACACACCCAATTGACAAATCTACAAAAATCTACTAACCTGTCATTATTAATTCTTGAACCATATGTATTACTAGCAACGCAGAATTGATTATGTAGAAAAGAGGAAAGCTATGAATATCGCGGTCTGTGAAGACAGGAAAGAGGAAGCCGACTGGCTCTGTGACATGATCCGGCACTGGTCTGTACAAAATAAAATAGATATAGAAATTACCTCCTATGAGGATGCTGCATCTTTTTCCTTCGCCCTGGAAGATCATTCCTTTGATGCATTATTTCTGGATATTAAAATGCCCGGGGAAGATGGAGTGACTCTGGCAAAACGCCTGAGACAGCAATCTTATGATATGTCCATCGTTTTTGTAACCGGAGAAAAAGAATATATTATGGAAGGGTACGAAGTAGAAGCCATCAATTATCTGCTCAAACCCATTGACCAGCAAAAGATATACCACTGTCTGGATCGCATTTACGAGAAATGCCAGCAGCAGGAACCTTTTATTCTATTACAAACGGAAGATAATACTACCATCAAACTGCTGCAAAGAGAGATCTATATGATAGAAGTATTTTCGCATAAATTGGAATATACAACCCAGCGAGGTGTATTTCAAACTCTCTCTTCCATGAAAGAGATTCGTGAAAAATTAATACCTGATTTGTTTATTACCTGTCACCGTGGAATACTGATTAATCTGCTGCATGTAAACACTATTGATAAAAATCATTTAATTCTTAGCGATGAGAAAAATGATTTTTATCGTAAAGTCCCTGTCAGCAGGCGACTATATACTGCTGTAAATGAAGCATTTATCCAATTTTACAAAAAAGAGCTGAAGAAACTCTGACAAAATACAGAATGGAGATTAGCATGATAATAGAACTAACAACCACTACAATCGCTATCCTGGCAGTATGTATACTACTTGTATTGGTTATCGGGATCGTCCTGTTACGGATCGTGCTGTCCAGACAATTTATTCGAATTCTGGAACAATATCAGAACGATCTGACGAACCGTCAACTGGAAGAGATCAATAACTCCTATCACGAAATGAGGGGTTGGCGGCACGATTACAAAAATCATATGCAGGTACTGAAGATCCATGTAGAAAACCGGGAATGGGAAGCTGCCATTGCCTATATTTCCCAAATGAATGAAGATCTCAGCAACGTAGACCATGTCATTAAAGCCGGAAACGTTATGGCAGATGCCATTATCAACAGTAAGGTATCCCTGGCAAAATCCAGACAGATCCACTTGGATGTCACTGCCAGTATACCAGAACATCTTCCTCTGTCCGATGTGGAATTTTGTGTGATCTTTGGCAATCTGATGGACAACGCCATTGAAGCCTGCGAAAAAATAGAAGATCCGGAAAAACGTTTTATTCGTATTTATATCGGACTATTCAAGAAACAGTTTTATATATCCATTACCAATAGCACGAATCAAAAACGCAGAGTTCAGAAATACTATTCCTTAAAAGGGGAAGGACATGGATTCGGGTTATACCGTATCGACAAAATCATCCAGGAAAAACACGGTTATCTGAATCGCAAAGATGAACCCGAAGTTTTCGTCACCGAAATTATGCTCCCCTTTCATTCGTAATCTATCACTCTGGCGATTGCACAGACAATCCATGTAAAATATGCTAATGCCCTACAATACCTCGATGGGAAGAACGCCGCCTCTGCGTTCTTCCAGTG
>CAMWKN010000473.1 GCA_947174825.1 uncultured Clostridium sp. | reverse complement strand
TACAGAGTATAATAAATTACGTTCAATTAAATATTTGAAACCGATGAGGCGGAGATAACGGTAAAATATGCGCTTCCAGAGAGCGGAGGATGGTGAGAACTCCGTAGAGATGCAGTTTATCAAATGGACCGCTGAGGGCATGGTCAAAGGATGTGAGTCTGAGTATTCCATGACGTGAGGGCATACGTCAGTTGCCGGAAATATTATTGTATTTCGCAAAGAGTGTGGTTTTCCATGAAACAAGGTGGCACCGCGGTATAAGTATATAACCGTCCTTGAATTAATTGATGATAGTATCAATTAATTCAAGGATTTTTTACTTTATAGGAAAATGCTCGCAGAATAGTGGATTGCATTCCGGCGAAGCAGTAAAACGGAGGTGATGTAATGATAACATTAGAAAAAGCGGCAGAGATCGCAAAGGGTTACAAAGTAGTGCCAATTAGTATGGAGATTTTATCAGATATCAAAACGCCGATAGAGGTACTACGAATTCTCAAGGGTGTCAGTAAACATTGCTACATGTTGGAAAGTGTGGAAAATCAAGAGAAATGGGGACGCTATACTTTCCTTGGCTATGATCCCAAGATGGAGATTACCTGCATTAATGGCAATTTGGCCATTCGAAACGGATCAGTAGAAGAACAGAATGTAGTTCATCCACAGGAAAGAATTCGGGAGATTCTGGCAGATTATACCAGCCCTAAGGTGGAGGGACTGCCTAGCTTTACTGGTGGATTGGTAGGATATTTTTCTTATGATTATATCAAATACAGCGAGCCGAAGCTGAATCTGGATGCCGATGACCAGGAATGTTTCAAAGATGTGGATTTGATGCTTTTTGATAAGGTTATTGCTTTTGACAATTTCAAGCAAAAGATAATTGTCATTGCCAATGCCCGTGTGGATCAGCTGGAGCAGGAATACTGGCGCTGCAAACAAGAAATTATGGAGATTCTGGATCTGATTCGCCAGGGAAAACCGGCAGAGGTGGAACCGGGACGTATTACTTCAGAGTTTCGACCATTATTCTCAGAGCAGGAATACTGTGAGATGGTGGAGAAGGCGAAACATTATATTTACGAGGGGGATATTTTCCAGGTTGTGTTATCCAACCGGCTGGAAGCAGATTATGAAGGCAGTTTGTTTAATGCCTATCGCATGTTGCGTACGATTAATCCTTCACCATATATGTTTTATTTCAGCAGTGATGATATGGAAGTGGCAGGCGCCTCACCGGAAACTTTGGTGAAACTGGAGGATGGAATCCTGCACACCTTTCCGTTAGCGGGAACGAAGCCCAGAGGACGGACAGAGGCGGAGGATCAGGAGTTGGAGCGCAGCTTGTTGGCAGATGAAAAGGAACGTGCCGAACATAATATGCTGGTGGATCTGGGAAGAAATGATCTGGGCAAGATCAGCCAGTTTGGTACTGTGACGGTGGAACACTATATGGATGTGCAGCGGTATTCCCATGTGATGCATATTGGCTCCACTGTCCGGGGAGAAATCCGAGATGACAAGTGTAGTCTGGATGCAGTGGATGCGGTTCTGCCAGCTGGTACTTTATCCGGGGCACCCAAGATCCGGGCGATGGAGATCATCAATGAATTAGAGAATAATAAGCGTGGCATCTATGGTGGTGCCATTGGCTATATTGATTTTACCGGCAATCTGGATACCTGTATTGCCATTCGGACTGTGTTCAAGAAAAACGGCAGGATTTTTGTGCGGTCGGGAGCTGGTATTGTGGCAGACAGTGTGCCGGAAAATGAATATCATGAATGTATTAACAAGGCAAAGGCGGTTATGGATGCCGTACAGAGTGCACAGGATATGGAAGGGGGAATGTAGGCATGGTATTATTGATTGATAACTATGACAGTTTTTCCTACAATCTGGTGCAATTAATTGGCACCCTGGAACCGGATATCCGTGTCATCCGTAATGATGAAATGACTGTGCCGGAGATACAGGCGTTAGCACCAACACATATCATCCTTTCGCCAGGTCCTGGCAGACCGGACGCAGCAGGGGTATGTGAAGAGGTGGTTCGGCAGTTGGGATCTGAAATTCCGATTTTGGGAGTGTGTCTGGGGCATCAGGCAATTTGTGAAGTCTATGGAGCCACCATCTCTTATGCGGAACAGTTGATGCACGGAAAGATGTCAGTAATTCATTTGCAGGATAGTCCTTTATTTGAAGGATTGGGAGAAACAGCAGAGGTGGCGAGATATCATTCCTTGGTGGCACTGCCGGAGAGCATTCCAACCTGTCTGCGAGTTACAGCAACCACGGAAACGGGAGAGATTATGGCGGTACAGCATGAGAAGGATCCGGTGTATGGTTTGCAGTTTCATCCAGAATCCATTTTAACTCCAGATGGAATGAAAATGCTGGAGAATTTTCTACAACAGTAGTATAACAGAGAAAGCAAGTATGTGATTGTGCGCTGCAACGAAGGTTTTAAGGTTGACCGTGGCACAAAAAAATGTAGGATGCACATCAAAGTCATCAGCAACATGCTGGTGCAGAAATGAGGTATATTATGATTAAAGAAGCAATTAGTACATTAGCAACTGGAGAGAACCTGACCACAGAGGTGATGGAGCAGGTAATGACAGAAATCATGGGGGGCGAAGCTACCGATGCACAGAAAGCGGCATTTTTGACTGCATTGGCAATTAAGGGAGAAACTATTGAGGAAATCACTTCAGCGGCTAAGGTAATGCGCAGCCATTGTGAACCCTTCCACAATCCAAATGATGTATTGGAAATTGTAGGAACCGGAGGAGATGGCGCTAACACCTTTAATATTTCCACCTGTTCGTTTTTGGTTACCGCTGCCGCCGGTTATCGTGTGGCAAAGCATGGCAACCGTGCAGCTTCCAGCAAATGCGGTACGGCGGACTGTCTGGAAGCATTGGGAGTCAAG
>CAMWKN010000472.1 GCA_947174825.1 uncultured Clostridium sp. | reverse complement strand
TGGCTCCCGGTGCCGGACTTCCACTGGCTCCCGGTGCCGGACTTCCACTGGCTCCTGGTGCCGGGCTTTCCGATTGCCCTGTGCTTAATACAAGTTTCTGTCTGGCATCCTGCAGATTTGCCAGGGCATCAGACAGCTCCGAAAACAATGATGTGTCTTCCTTCAGAAGCGCCTGCGCCTCCCCGGCTGCCGTCTCGTAACTACCCCAGCTCTCCGCCGTATATTTGTCCTGATTGACTGACAGAGTGTCAAATTTATTCAACTCCTTCTGTAACTCCCGGATTACCGTCGGTCTGCTGTCCAGCACGGTAGCTGTTACCTGGGTCTGGTATGGAGAATAATATCCTTCCCGCTCTATCCTGACCCATATCTTGCTGCTCTCCGGCTCTGTCAGTTTGGGTACATCTTTGGTAAAGCTTCCATGGCTGCTTGTGCCATAGCTTACCCTGTCTCCCTCCTGCAAACCGCTTACCGTAACTGCCGGATGCGCCTGCCCGTCATACTCCTGCTGGCAAGGCACAATATTCAAATCGCTTACATCCGGTCCTGGGAAGCACTCCAGACCTGACAGGTTTGCCAGCTGAAGCTCGCTCTGGCTATAGCGGGGCACAATAATCTTCTGCCATTTATCCATACTAAAGGTAGGCACATAGGTAGAAGAATGAATTTCCAAGGTTCCCAGCGTTTCCTTTTCCACCGTGTTATTTGAATCCAGGGAGCTTCCTAGTTCAAACGCTGTATTGATATTGGTGTAACACTCCGTCAGATCCCTTGGCAGTGTCAGGTCTTTCAGAGCTGTGATACCAAAAGCATACCAGTCAATCATGCTTACCGTATCCGGAATTTCTACTTCTTCCAGGGCGGGACATAAACCAAAAGCAGAACGGGGAATCTTCTTCAGCCCCTCTTTCATCCTTACCCGCTTCAGTCCGCTTGCCCTATAAAAAGCCCACTCCCAGTCTGTCAGGGTAGAGGGAAGTTCCACCTCCTCCAAGGCATCACAGTAGGCAAACATCTGCATTCCCAGCGCTGTCGCTCCCTCTGGTATTACGACAACACTTAAGGCTGTACAGTGAGCAAACGCATACTGATACGTAACCGTCTGCATTACTCCTGAATTATATTTTGAATGATACGGCCACTGTGTAATGGTGGTGGGCAGTTCTACCTTCTGCAGCGAAGTACAGCCGCTGAATGCCTCCCCGCCCATCACCGTATATCCGTCCGGAATTCGGACGGAAGTAATCTCCGTATTTCCTTCAAAAGCGCTTTCTTTAATCTCCACTGCCGGAATCTTGCTGGAGGAATCATCCTCCTGGGACGGCACCCTCTGCGGAAAGACTAAGTCCGTCTCCTCCCCGCTGTATCCAGTAATAACCGCTGCCGACCCATCTACCTCATACTCCCAGCCGTTCCAGCTAAAAGTGTCTGCTGCCTGTGCCTTCCGGGGGGTAAGTCCCCCGGAAAAACACTGCAGTACCAGGGCAAAGCTTAAAAGCAATGCCGTTTTCCTGCTTTTTTTCACTGGTAATTTCCTCCTCTCACATCCATTGCACTAACTTGATCAAGCTATTTTATCTTGGTTTTCTTTATCGTACTCCAGGAGGAATACACCTTCTTTCCGCTTACCTTCGCCCATGCCCGGATGCGAACATAACATGTCTTTTTTCTCTTCAGACCGCTGATCGTCTTTTTGACTGTGGCAGCCTTTTTCACGGTAACTGTTTTCGCCCCTTTCATGTTCTTCTTGTAGCCGTACGCAATCTGATAACCAGAGGCATTAGCTACCTTCTTCCACTGTACAGTCACTTTCTTCTTTTTCTTGGAAGTAAGCTTTTTCAATGTTGGCTTTTTCAGTTTGACTTTAGTATTCCCTACCGGCTGTTGAACTGGAGGTTTCACTACCGGAGTACCTTGTATTCCCGGTGCCGGACTATTCTGGGCTCCCGGTGACGGGCTTCCGCTGGCTTCTGGTGACGGACTTGGTGACGGGCTTCCACTGGCTCCTGGATTCTGGGACGGCTCCAGCAGCTTTCGGTATTCTGCCATTTCCGCATTGACTTCGATCAGATAGGAAAGATCCTCCTTTTCAATATTGAGTCCATATATTTCAAAGTAAGCACTGAGTTCATCATAAGCATAGAAGAAATCCAGCCAGCTGTCCGCTGTATATGCATCCTCCTCCAAGGTTCCAGCCTCATTCACACTTGCCTGCAGCACAGTAGCCGCTGCGGTAATAACTTTCTCCTCTGCCTGCTGCAATACCAGGACTTTGTCCAGTACACTGGAAAACTCAGCCTCTGTCTCTTCCTTGATTTGGGTATATACAGTCTCAAAGACAGTCCATGCCGCCTCCGGATAATCTGCTTCCTCCATATCATCACAGGCATCCTTCACCTCCTGAAGGCTCTTTTCCATCAGAGAGGCAGAATACAGCTTTCTTCCATAATTGTAACTATCTGTATCTCCCAGTAAATCATAGGTAAGACCGTCACAGCAGATCATACAATCCTCTGGTGTACTGGCAAAAACGCTGTTGACGGTATAATAATTGACTACCACTGTACTCTGGCTGATATTAGCTCCTGTATATTCTTTATTGAGCAGAGCAATCTGTTGCAACTGACCGCAATTCTGGAATGCAGATTTCTCGATCCTGGTCACCGATGCCGGTACCTCTATTCTGGTAAGTTTCGCCCCCATGAAAGCGCTCTCACCCAGTCTCGTGATCTTATTCGGGATTTGGAATATCTGCTGGTTTCCGCACTGCTCACCGCCATCACTGAGATCCATGCCTGCGAAACAAAAATCCGGTATCTCGGTATACTTAAGCGCATCCGGGAACACAATTCCGCTTCCCTGAAATTTTTGGAACGCTGCTGTCCCCAGCTTGGTCACTGATGCCGGAATTTCCAATGGTGCGATGATATGTGCC
>CAMWKN010000471.1 GCA_947174825.1 uncultured Clostridium sp. | reverse complement strand
AATCAACTAATACGGCATCACAATCTTCCCAAGGGACTGCTGTTAATCGCAATTCGTCGAAATCAGGATGTAATCATCCCCAACGGTGATACCAAAATTATCAAGGGGGATAAACTCATTCTCTGTGCGGAATCCGTTCACCAGAGAGATCAGATTCACCTGACAGAAATCCGCATCAAAGGAAAAAGCGAATGGATCGGCAAGCCTATCCGTGATCTGGATATTTCCCGCCAATCCATTATTGTCATGATCCGCCGCAAGGGACATGCTATCATCCCTCATGGCGAAGATATTATTCAGTTAAATGATTTAGTCATTCTCTACGAAAAAGGCAAACAGCATTTGCAGCACTAAAGTTTCCCATCAGTGATATACAAGTACATTTACTTCCGCTTTCTCTGGAATGTATTGACATCATATTTCGTCTCATATTCATGGAAGCACATGAGGAATTCCGGATTACGGTTCTCACGGATACTCCGCTTCAACTCCCGCATCTGGGTAGAATGGCTTCTCATCTCCATGGTAGCCTCTATAACATTGATGCAGTGGGAACCAATATTCTCTATAATACTCAAGAGACTATTAAAAGCAAAACCATATTCCAGCTTACACTTTCCATTCCGCAGTCGGTTGATGTGTCTGGATTTCAGTTCATTACACATGATCTGGATTTCTTCCCAGAGAGCTTCTGCCCGAATCAGTGAACTGGCATCATCATTCATAAAACTTTCTGTGGTCATATCCACCAGTTCCCGCAACGCACTTTTAATCACTTGAATCTCATTTTCCCCATCGGATGAGAAACGGAATTTTTGTTCCTGCATCTCCTTTGCTACCTGGGAAATATCCGCTGCACCATCTCCAATACGTTCAAAATCTGTCAGGGAATTCAACAGACGGGCTGTCTTCTTAGACTGGGACTTGGTCATTTCATTCTCAGATACCTTCATCAGATATTTGCTGACCTTACCCACATATTTATCTACAATATCCTCTTTTTCCTGAATCTTATCATATCGTTCCTGAGAATAACCGGACAGCAATTTAAAGGATCGCAATACATTCTTGCGGGCTTTCTTTGCCATACCGTTCATGGCAACATGACTCTGCTCGATCGCCAGTCTGGGATTGACCAGAAAACGCTCCTCCAACAAATCGAAATCTGCCTGCTCTTCCCGTTCCCCTTGGGAATCCTTGACCAGAAACAGCACCAATTTCTCAATGCCATCAATAAATGGAAACAGGATAAACACGGTTGCCACACGGAATACCGTATTTAGTAACGCCACAGTTACCGGCTGCATGGTCATATCCATAAAACTAAAATGGACGATGGCATTTGCCAGATAAAAAGCAATGGACCAGAATATCATACCAAACAAATCATTCAGCAGATAAACCAGTGCGGTACGTTTTCCGTTTTTATTCGTACCAATGGAAGACAAAAGAACCGGGCATGCTGCACCTACACCGATACCCATGGTAATTGGAAATGCTGTAGCAAATGGAATACTGCCAGTCATGGATAAAGCCTGCAGGATACCGATAGACGCCGATGCACTCTGCAGCACTGCAGTAAATACAATACCTACCAGAATTCCCATAAAAGGATTGGAAAACATCGTCAGCGCACTGATAAAATGGGGATTTTCTTTGAGAGGCGATACAGCACCACTCATGGTCTGCATTCCCACCATCAGAATGGCAAATCCCATCATGATATCTCCAATATTCCGGTAGACCTGTTTCTTGGCGAACATGCGCCAGTAAATGCCAATAATGGCGATAACCGCTGAAATCGTAGCTGACGACAATAACTGCGCCCATCCATTATTCCCTTCAATATAGGACAAACACAGAATCCACCCGGTAATACTGGTACCAATATTGGCTCCCATGATAATTCCGATTGCCTGTGCCACCTTCATCATACCAGAGTTAACCAAACCCACTACCATGACAGTGGTTGCCGAAGAGGACTGGATTACCGCTGTCACTCCCGCTCCCAGTAACACACCCTTGATTGGCTTGTTGCTCAATTTATACAATATCATTTCTAATTTGTTGCCGGCTACCTTCTTCAGCCCTTCCCCCATCAAAGACATCCCGAACAAGAATAATGCTACTCCACTTAGCAGCGATAAGACAATGGATATCCCATTCATAGTCGTTTTCTCCTTCATCAATCATGTACATCCACTCCCACAGACCCACATTATTTACATAGTAACTGGTGACAGCCAGAAAAGCAAGAAATTTTTTTACTGTAAAAATTCCCGGAAGCCCTTTTCCACCTGTTTCCGCGGAAGCATGACCTGACGACCACATCCCCGACAGCGCAAGCGAATATCCATACCCACACGCATCAACTCCCATGCGTTTTCTCCACAGGGATGTGCCTTTTTCATTTTAATAACATCTCCAACTTTTAATTCCATTTTCATTATTCCTTATTCATTTTAATACGATGTACCTCACGCAAAACACCATAATATGGTGTAATTTCCTTTGAAATTGTATCCATGTTAATGCGTTCGGAACTCATCATCCACACCCGCTTGGACTGGTATACCGGAATCTCCACTGCCCATTCCGACAGAATTTCATAAATAGCATCCACTGTTTTGATCCGGCTTTCTGCCTTGACACGCTGTCCTACCTTGTCAAGTTTTTTATCTAGTCGCTCATCGATAATACCAGTCAGTACCCCTTTATTGATGGCACCCGCCTTGTATATTTTATAATTCGCTGCCAACTCCGGGTCAACTCCCACTTGATCCAGACCACACCATAGCTGCTGTTTGTTTGTCTGTAACTGCTGTCTCATTGTCTCCCCATCTGTTACCTGAATCAATCGCAGCGCAACGCCCAATTCCTGCAGATCTTCCGCTGCTGTTTCCAGGATGCTATAAAGCGGATTCTGCTCTCCCCCTTGTATCC
>CAMWKN010000470.1 GCA_947174825.1 uncultured Clostridium sp. | reverse complement strand
GAGGCAGAGAGAAGAGGGCTGCCAAACTTAAAGACGATGGTAGATGCCGTTCCTTATCTGACTGCAGATAAAACCGTGGATATGTTTGAACGTCAGAATATTTTGACTAGGGCAGAATTAGAGGCAAGGGCAGAGGTTCGTTATGAAAATTATGCCAAGACATTAAATATTGAGGCAAAGACCATGATTGACATGGCTGGTAAGCAGTATATTCCAGCAGTGATTTCCTATGTAACCAGCCTGGCAGATTCTATTAATAGTGTCAAGGCGGCATGTGGCACAGCGGATGTATCTGTACAGGAAGAACTTCTGACCAAGTGTTCCGGACTTCTGGCACAGGCACAGAAAGCCCTGGCAGAGTTAAAGGAAGTAACCGCGCAGGCAGCAAAACAGGAAGACGGTGCAGCAAAAGCAGCATTCTTCAAGGATGTGGTTATTGAGGCAATGAATCAATTAAGAGCGCCTATCGATGAGTTGGAGATGCTGGTAGATCAAGATTTCTGGCCAGTGCCTTCCTATGCGGATCTGTTATTTGAGGTATAAAAGAGTTACAGTATTAATGCTAGAAGAGCGCAAGAGCATAAATGTTGTTTTTCCGTAAAACATTAAAATAATTAAGTTGCGAGAGGATCTGTCGTTTACTATGGCAGATCCTCGTTGTTTTTTTTTGTTTCTTTTTGGAGAAAATGTTATTTTTGAGTTTTGTAGGGATACGGAGATGCAGGTGTTTAAGGTCCATTTTTTTCCAGATTACTAACATGCTACCCGTACACAATAGCAGTCCGACTAGCAGGAGAAGACTTCCTCTGTATTCTGTTTCCAGCCCTATAGCTTCCAGGGTGGAGCGGTCTGTGCATTTGACTCGTTCTGCTGTCTGTATGTGGTCTGTCCAGTTTTGCTTCCAAGCGTCAAAATCTGACCATTGGCTGGGAATCAGTTCCTGCATCCAGGACCAGTGATAGAGATAGTCCAAGCGAAGAACCTGGGCAGACAAGTTATTCTGGACAATGAAGTTTTCTCCGGAAATCCGTCGGTCTTTACTCTTTTCCAGTAAGATGCTGATACGGTTGTAGGATAGATCCAGATTTTTATCCACTGTCTGTACGATGAGACAGTGGGCGGCGAGAGGGATGACGCCTCGTATTGTCCAGATGTTATCGTTCCAGACGATTTGCTGGTTTTCGGCGGGAAAGTTTCCGAATAACTTTTCTGCCAGAGAGCAGCTGATGAGACATCCCTCCGAATCTTCTGCTGATAGATTTTTCCCAAAAGGAAGAAGACAGTGGGAAGGACCATAAATGGCGATAATATTTGTTGTGCTGGATCTTCCGCTGAAAGAGTCAGTAACGATTTCTTCTTTTCGTTCCGTCCAGGCTGTGGCGGTACTTTGTTGCTCTGGATTTTCATTCTGATCGGAAAATGTGCTTTCGTTTTGTATGAGAGATAGCAGTTGCTCTTCCGAGAAACAGATATCTTCTGACTGGATAGTAATATTTTGAAAAAAATCTTCTCCATTTTTTCGCAGTGTAAATCCGGCGATAATGAAAATAATGGATAGGAGAAAACCGAACAGAGCGGCTATGCTTATTCTTGCGAATATCTTACCCTTTGAGACGGGAGATTTGACTATTTTTCCTTTAATCGTATGCGGTCACCTGCCTTTACGAGACGGTCAGTATCGGTAATGATCTGACTATCTTCTTGTATGGTTTCTGATTCCAGTGCGGCGTAGAGGTCATTATGTTCGACAACTTGCACCTCTATTTTTCTGGCTACTTCCTGTTCGCCTAATACAGTATCTTTTTTTTCTAGAGATAGGACATATTTTTTCCCATTGTCATCATAAATGGAGCTTAGTGGAACCGTGTAATGATAGTTTTCGGATTCCTGCATGACATAGGCTGACACTGTATTTCCCAGAGAAAAAGTACCCGCAGGGAGAAGTGCTGTCAGAATCATAGATTCCTGACTTTCATCCAGTTCCAGAGAGGTAATGGGAACTTCGGTTTCTTGCATTGTATTTTTAAGTGTTATTGTATTTCCCACTGCGACCAGATCGGCATCCTTTGATGAGATCTGACTCACAAATTTTAGTCCTGCCTCTTCATCTGTCATGGTAAACATTCCGGTATCGCTTGTTTTTTGTCCGGTATTTACTAATATGGCAGTAATCACACCATCAGCTGGAGCCAAAATTTCTCCCTTCTGTTTTTGTAATGTAATTAGTCCTTCGATCTGTTTATCGAGTTTTCGAATGGATATATTATTAATTTCTATGGTGTGATCATCTGCTGGAGAGATCTTGGCATCTTCCAAGGCTCTTTTTGCGGTCTGTTCCTCTGTTCTGGCAGTTTTCTGTAATTCTTCCAATTGAGTTTTATGATTTGCAATGCTTTCCTGTAGGGATGTAATCGGATCGTTCTGTCCTGCGTTGTTGTCTGCCTGGGAAGAGTCTGGTACTTTTGTTTTCTTGTTTTGCATGGATGTTTTCGTTTTTTGCAGTTTCTTTTGCAGTTTCTTTTGCAGTTTCTTCAGGCTTGCTTTGGCTTGCTTTATTTCTTTACGATTTTGTTTTTGCAGCCATTCATAGTCTGATTTTGCCCTTTGAAGCGTCTGCTGCTGTTTTTTTCGTTCCTGGTTTTGATTGCTTCTGGCATCCTGGTTTTGTAATTCCAGAGCTTGTCGTTCATCACGGATTTCTGCGATACATTCCTCTAAATGGTCAGTGTCCAGCACAGCCAGTACATCTCCTTTTGCCACTTGCTGTCCCTCATTTACCAGAATGGACTTAACCAGAATATCTGCCTGGGTAATGACAGAGATCTCCCGGTTTTTCTCAATTCTACCCTCGACGATTAGAGAGTGTTGGATTCTGCGGGAGGTGGGAGAGCAGACCGTTACCTTGGCTATGGTAAAACTATCTGCCACCCTGGATAGAATGGTGA
>CAMWKN010000469.1 GCA_947174825.1 uncultured Clostridium sp. | reverse complement strand
TTATTTTCCAATTTTCTAATCTCCTTGTCTATCTGCTACATCCTGTGAATTGAAATGAATAATTTTTAATTTTATAAAGCGATCCCGCAAACAGTATGATACTGACCAGAAAAAAGAACAAATAGGACTGCCACAATCTGGGCAGATTATCATAACCAAAATTATGCATATAATATGTGGCATGGTTTAGGGGAGAAATCCAACCACTGAGTATATTGGCAATACGCATCCTTTCCATGGATATCCCAAACCACTTCGCCACAATATCCGGATTCATCAACATCCCAAATGCGCTATAAATCACGCCTCCCACCATTCCTCCGTTATTTCTGCACAGATTCCAAAATAAAATAATACCTGCCATCGTAACGGTATATCCTGTCATTAATAAAAAGAGATGCATGGTGCAATGATACGGATCTGTCAGTTCCAGAACTTTCACAAAAGCGGGAACCGCCAATGCTTCCCCCAAATTTGAATAACCTAAAATCGCTGCGGTATCACTCCATAAATTCGCCGGATATGCCCTGCCTGCCGACAAAAACACCGTAGCTGCCAGTATAAACAGCATAAAGCAAAAGGTAGCCGATACCAGATAAACGATCTGTCCCAGCATCCATACGGTTCTGTCTGTCCGTATCATCAGATACGGAACTTCATTGGATAAGTCTGGTATACCCGAAAAAAGCAGCAGCAACAAGATAGAAATGGCAAGCACTGATTGGGAATCTCCAAAGGTCCATATAAAAGCTTCCAAGCCCTGCAGATAAGTCCCGTGTGCCTGTGCAAACTGCAGCACTTTATCGGACAGCAGGAAACAGAAGATAAAAGCCAGCAAAAAGCATAAGATGATCTGGGGATTTTTATGCCATTTCCGAAAATTGGAGCAGGCAATATATATGGTCTGTCGGATCTTAGACACCTTCCATACACCTCCTTAGGATCTCGTAATAAAGAATACTAACCAGTAAAATCAGTCCTCCCAGCATCAAGAGGATTCCGGTATCCCCCAATACCCAGATATGTTGCGGAGCATACCATTCTACCGGGTACAGACAATACCATGTCTGGAAATAACGCTCATATAAAATGACCATCATATAACACAAGACAAATGCCCCACCATAAGCAACACAACGACTATTTGCCGCCGCAGCCAGTGTTGCCGCCACAACAGCCCAGAACATGCCAGAGAAAAATAATAGAAACAGATTTCCTGTCAGGTCTTCCCCCATCCCCGCCCACCAATACACAGCAGCTGCCAAAACCGGCAGTGCACCTCCACTGATTCCACAGGATAGCAATTTCCCTAGAATGTAGGATTTTCTTCCACACCGGGGCAGATATTCCTTGATAAAACCACTCTGATATTCACTGAGCCAAGCAGTAGAATAGGGAAAGGACGCTAACACCGGCACACTGATCTGAAACAGCTCCGATTTCCAGCCTGCCCGCCAAAGAATCACACACTCTACGATGAAACCGAGGACAAAGTTCACACTGCAAAGTGCCCTTTTCATATCTGTTTCAAAGCTATTCATCTCTAATACCCCAATTCCTGATCAATCACGGATCCATCAATGGCATTAATGGATAAAATCGTACCTGTTTTTTCATACCCAAATGCATCCACAACCGTTCCCTCAAAATTCCATACGGGAACTACCAGTCCGGTATCAAAACTGTCCTTTTCACTGATTCTGGTATAGACCAGTCGGACATTCGCGATTTTGATAGAGACCTTTTCATCCTTCATTTCTTCCAGATCATCTGGTGTATTTTCAATGACAACCATTTGCTCAAAGGTTTCCTTGATTTCCTCAAAGGATTTGATCCGGCTTTCTTCTACAACAGTATCCTTGATGCTAAGCGGAGACAGATAATAAAAATCCACAATACCACTGTCATTCACAGTGATGGCAACCGCTTCGCTTCCCCACATTTTTTTGACATAATCATTACCACTCCATTCGTCTATCAGCTTATGACCTGCCTGATTATCCACAAAAACACCATCCAGTTTCCGCAGACACAGAAAACGATAGATATTCCGGTAACGCACTACTCCATCCTCCCCATATTCCAACATTTGGGAATACCTTCCTTTGTCATAGACCGCATAATCGCTTAAACCAGTCTTTTCCAACAATGCCTCTGCCTGTTTTTCTGCATCTTCCTCCGACAGTGTCAGCGGTTCATTGTCGACACACTGTAGCGAAAAATCTCCATCTGGCTCTACCATACTCACACCTGATTTCGTATCAAAAAAATTGGGTTCTTTGTCCGATTCATTTAGAACAATATTTCCAATGTCATTCTCAACATCTGCATGATATATTGAATCTATAGAGGAATTATATCCTTTCCGATTGCTGGAGTATCGCAAACAGTTTCCATAATTAGCAGAATTTTGCATAAATAACTCACGAAAGTTTCCATCTTTCCCATCACTGACACCATAGAAGAAGCTTCCCTTGCCATGCAGTTCATACAGCCAGTCAAAAAAGGTATCACCCGGATTGGCATCATGCACTTTCTGGATTTCCTGAATCTTGTGATCCGTTGGATAATCCGTCAATGTCACTTTATCCAGCGCCTTTTTATATTCCTTCTTCAATTCTGCAATGGTATCTTCATCTTCCTTTAACTGTACCTTATCAATATCTCCAGACTTTTTATTTTGTGCCAGACTTTTTTCCAGATCGTTGATTTCTTTTGCAATCACGGATTTTGTCCGGGCATTTACCTTGCTACCATCATAATAGCTAAGATCTGGTGTCAGGGCATTTCGGATACGATCAAACAATTTCTGGTTAATTTTCTTTTGACTGACACGATAGACCGACAGCTTTTCTACTTCCGGTATCTCCACCTTGGCATCCACATCCACGCTTACTTTTAAATTTTTATCCTGAATCTTTGTCTGATAAGTTTCATATTGTTTCACTTA
>CAMWKN010000468.1 GCA_947174825.1 uncultured Clostridium sp. | reverse complement strand
ATATCACTATTTGAAATATACCTAATTCAATAAATTATTTCACTTACAGCCTTTCCAAATATTTCATAATCTTGTCTTTTTATTTCTTTTAATAATTCAGAAAACTCGGTTCTAATTTCATTGTCAAGTGTCACATAAATCTCTCTTATCATTCTAACACAATACTCATCATTCAAACATCTATAAATAATAATATTTGCCCATTCAGGTGACATACTTTTCAGTTTAACAACCCCAATAACAGTATTAATAAAGGCTTGTTCTGTTGATAATGTTTCCAATAAATGTATTATTCCAAACATCACTTCTGAATTATCAGTTTTATCATCTAAAATCTGACACAATTCAATAATGTCATTTTCATTAAAAGATTCTGCCAGCTTAGCCAAATTGTCTTCAAATATAGCAATTTCATTTGGATTTTTCAACAAGCGATTAGCCCATAAATTATTATAAAGTGTCTTTTCCATGTATAATTCCACTCCTTATTTATCAAATAATTCTGGCATTAATTTTTGTACTCTCACACCATAGGCTATCTGTTGAAATCAGCCTTTCAACTGAAATATTCTTTCTGTATTCTTTTTCGCATTTTCTATCAACACATCTTCTGGCACCTTCCTATATTTCGCCAAATCTTTTACAACATACTTTATATTTTGGGGTACATTTGTCCTATTAAGCCCCGGAACATTCTTAGGTGTCAGGTATGGAGCATCTGTCTCTACTAAGATCCGATCCAGTGGAATGATAGATACTGCCTCACGCAATTCTTTTGCACGACGATCATCACAAATCCATCCCGTAATGCCAATGGAAAATCCCATGGAAAGATACTTGTCCAATGTTTTCTTATCACCTGTAAAACAATGAACCACGGATTTTTCACATATATCCGGGTGCTTTTTAAATCTTTTTATAAAATCTTCCGCTGCACTACGCTCATGTAAAAATAGTGGTTTATTAAGTCTTTCTGCTATAACAATATGCTTTTCTAAACATCTGATCTGATTCTCTTTCGTGGAAAACATTCTGTCATAATCTAATCCACACTCTCCCACAGCAACAATCCTGTCATTTTGTAATATGATCTGTTCTATAAGCTGAAAATCTTCCTGTTTTGCCTGATCCGCATTATGTGGGTGTATCCCGGCAGTTCCAAACGCCTTATGTATTTTTACAAAATCATTTATCTTTTTATTTTCTTTTTTATCTGTTCCCGTCAAAATACAACATACCTCATTCTCTTCTGCTTCCTTTATTATTTTTTCCGGATCGGGAAATTGTTTACAGAACAGATTTAAGCCAATGTCATAATATTTTACAAATCCCATAATCTTCTCCTATCAAATCAATCATTCAATAATAACTTTTTCTAATCATACCATACAACTCTCTGCCATGCCAATTTGACAAATTTAGTCTGTTTTCTTCCACTCTAGAAAACCATGTTTTTCTAATCTATTTTCTATTTCATCCAACAAAACAGAATCAAATTCCATCTGACAAGCTCTATAAATGTCATTGCTTATTATTGCATAGGATTTATTTACCAAATGGGACATAACTATTGCCAGATTTTCATCTGACATATCATCATAAAGCAAATAAAGTATTATCCAGTAATGTTCTTCACTAATGCCATCTGGAAATGACTCAGCCAGCATATCATATGTTGATTTTAGAGTATCTGGTAAAGATAAATATTGTTCGTAATGTTTTATCAAACGTTGCTCATTTTCATCTTTTCGTTTTCCAAAAGCCTTATCTGCAAGAAGGATTTGCTCTAATGGCAGAAATAATCCCACCTCAATCAGATTGTCAAGTAACATTTCTAATGCAATTCTTCTTTCTCCATGATTTCCAATTTCCTTTGCATCATCTATTGCATACTTTACTATTTCATATCCTCTCTCTTTATCACGCTCATACAGAAAAGACATTTTATTGATCGGCATTGTTTCCATATTTCTGATAAAATCCTTATACGCTTGGATATCCATAATATTTCAACCATCCTAACTCCCGTCATTACAAGTAACTATTATACCTTTTCAGTTGATTGTTTCCATGATGAAACAGAACTACTTGCTATAATAAGAAAACAGCAAATTAAATACTCCTTAGAGTATAACACATCACTTTCTGCCGTAGCAATCCGATTTGTACCCTGGATAACATAAATTGTCCTACTCTTTGCTTTATAAGCTGTTTTGAATCTCCTGTCAAGGATGCTTCGCACCGCTTGCTATATTCAATCTGCATACGTTATGCCGACAGAAGAAAAAAAGGAAACGGAACTCCGCTCATTTGTCCTGACCGGAGACTCGTTTCCCAAAACAATTGTCAGAAAAGACTGTGGTAAACGCAGGTATGATGATAAGGGTATTCTAAATATCAGCTTGATTGAATTCCTGTTAGACATTGCGCTGATATAAACACATACTTATTCCTCATAACATGACACAATCAATTTATACTGCCCGAATAGCGGTTCCGTTTCCTCAACCTCCTGCAATCGCTTGTCCTGCAAATGATACCGCATTATACTATCTTTATCTTCATCGCCTCTTCTCATATAGTAAAAAACAAATTCATCCCCGCACATTGCCAAAGCTATATCAAACCAATCCTCTGCCGTGTGCTGAAACAGCCACTCATTCCATACTGTCTCATTTGATAAATCCGTAAGATTCTCCTGCGGACAGCTGACTACCAGTTCACCATCCACACTCTCATAGTCGCCTATCAGCGATTCCAATGTATAATCATAGCTCAGATCCAGTTCCAAATAAACGCGCCCTTTCGAGACAAATATGTCCATCAACTGTATGTCTACAAGCACATACTCCGAACTAAGCAGTTTTTCTTTTTCCAGAAATTTTTGTAGCTCGCTTAACTGTAAGACACTTTTTGTCTGCTGCTTCCCACAGTCATAGCATTCTATATATG
>CAMWKN010000467.1 GCA_947174825.1 uncultured Clostridium sp. | reverse complement strand
GGCGCAAACTGATGATAGGTTTCCCATGAAAACCTTGTACCAAATACAATTTCTTTTAATTCATTCTCAATAAAGTCACAATAATCGGAATAATAACCGTTATCCCCTTCATAATATTCATCCACAAAATCCAGGATTTCCTCTTTCAGCATATCCCTCGCTAAAGTTCCATCACAGTATTCCATCAAAAAACTTACGGCACTAATCTTTTCCTCCTTAAGTACATCCAGCTCCTTTGGCGTAAAGAATTCCGTCTGTAAGAAATCATGTTTTGCTAACCAAGTGATAAAAATAGCAATGTGATTTCCGGCATATTCCCAGATCTCATCCTCCACCTCTGTGTCTAAATTATCCAGATCTAAATCCTCCTGCGCAATACCGTGGATATTACAATATTCCTCCAAGGCACTCTCCCATTGATACTCTGCCTTATCATGGCTAAACTGCGTTTTTTTCTTCTTCTGAAACAAATTAAATATTCCCATCGTATTTTCTCCCTAACCTTTTGAATGCTATAATGCAACATCATATTATTTAAGTATTTTAATATAACCACATCATTAATATTATAGGGGATTACAAAGAAAAGCACAACCATTTCCACGGTATTTAATGCAATCCCTCATTGTAAATCTGATTGATGGCTGCCTGCGCCTGTTCCATTTCATGTTTTTTCACCAGACGGTTTCGATCTTCCAGGATTGCTAACATTTCATCAACCACCATCTCCACACTGGGTTCCGTCAGCCGATATAAGTATCCCAACATTCTGGTCGCCGTATAATCGGTATTCATGTATTTATAAGCAATCTCCCTGCACAGTTCATCAGGAAAACCTTTGTCACGAAGCGCACTGTACACATCTTTGCTCTTTTCTGATGCCATATATTCTTACCTCGTTTCATTTTCAACCTTACTAAATCCATTGTTTAAAACTCACCACAAATACATATCAGTTTCAAATATATTTTAACATGAAAAACCCCTGCTTTCAACGAAAACAGGAGCTTTTTGATTATAGTTTGTCACCTCATATCTTTATCCTATTAACAAACAGTATGCAAGAAAATTTACGAATACTATTTCATATTCCGTAGCAATCATTTAAGGAAATGTTTTATGAAATCGTATTCTCAAAACCAAAATAAAGAATGCAGCAACTCCAACAATACCGGCTAAAACCGTTAATCCATACGTCAAAATAAGTTCTCCCAGATTAACAGGTCTTACGAATTTAATCTCATACGGAAGCACCTCAAAAGCAGGCTCTGTTTCTCCCTCTGGTATAACATAATTCCTCAGGGCAGTTTCTGTATCCGGATCCATTTTAACTATTTTCCCTTTAAAAGAAACACCTATTTCATGTTCCATTGTTTCCTGTATTACTTCTTTCACTGTCTTCTTGTTTTTCTTTGATTTCTTCTTTTTATCTTTAGCACTATTTTCTTCATCGTGATACTGCCAAATACTCAAATTATTTCGGTGAAATTCCCGCAAATATTCATTTTCCTGATGCTCCAAAGAAGAACTGTCCCTCACATCATATACAGCAATGGACATAACTTTATCATTCAGCAGAATAGCATAATGGGTATAATTTCCTTCTCTATCATCTGGGCTTCTCGCAAAATCATCCATATTAAAACGAATAGAGCCTTCTACCATGGTTCCCTCTTGCAGTTGCTTTTCTGTAAGAGTTTCAAAGGAAACAGGAGTTTTCCTGCTGTCAGCAATATCAGAAGCTGTCGGAATATTAGAATCCGGCATGAAGATAAATACACCCACACACATCGTTATCCCAAAAAACGCAACAAAAAATAAAATGATGTTCAGTATACCTACCCGTCGTATTATACGTATTAATCCCATTTTTTCATTCCTTCTTTCTAAAATGATAAAAAATTATAACATATAGTATCATTTTAGACAAGAATTTACATTTTATTTCTACCCCATTCTGTCCCAAAATTCTTCCAAGGTAATCCCCTCTTTCTGCATATACTCTGCTGCCTCTCTCCCCACATAGCGAAAATGCCATGGCTCAAAAGAAACTCCTGTAATATCACTCTTCTCCTCCGGATAGCGCAGTATAAATCCATAATGACTACAATTCTTTCGCAACCACCGATTCCCTGGTTCTGCCTTCTGAGAAGCATCCATCGCCATATTTCCAGAACAAAGGATATCCAGTGCCAACCCGGTTTGATGCTCACTGTGTCCTGCTGGCATGGTTTCCCTATAAGTTTCCCTCAATGCCTGCCGATAGGACAATCCCTTTCTCATTGCCTTTGCCACGTCTTCATCCACTAGCTTCTGCTGCCGCTCTTTACTTCGATATGCTGAGGCAATCCAAAAATGGTATCCCTGTTCTCCTGCATCGGAAAGCATTTGTGACAAAGCAGAATAGAGTCGTTCTGAAGCCTGTAATCGTCCCCTGCAAATGGATCTCAGGGAAGAATCGTAAGAATTTTCTATGACATGTTCTGCATTAACCAGCACCAGATCTTGTTTCTGTTTTTTGTATATTTTCCGTTCTGTTTTCCCATCCTGCTTTTTCTGATCGTTCCCCTCTCCTCCATTGTTTTCTCCATTATTACTTCCCTCTTCTCTGCTACCCTTCTCATCACTGCTCCCCTCTCCTCCATCGTTTCCCCCGTCGCCATTTCCCTCTCCTCTGCTTCCGTCTGCAATACTTTTTTCTGAATATTGCTGATCTACCATCGACTGCCGTATCACCCCTCTATGACCGCCATCCGCAGTTTTCTCTGGAAATGCTATGGTAAATATCAGAAATAGCAGCAAAGGAACCTCTGTGGAATATCACCCAGAAACAAATTTCAGATATTCCATCTTTTAATCTGAATATCCTAGCATTTGCCTTTGGAAGATGGCAATAGTTGAAGTTCGAATAATTATTTCATTATTAGCCTCACAATCATTCCTTAATATCCCTTG
>CAMWKN010000466.1 GCA_947174825.1 uncultured Clostridium sp. | reverse complement strand
GTCCTAGGGAATATGAATTGCTGGAATATATGGTAAGGAATCATGATGTTACACTGACAAAGGAAATATTGGTACAGAAAATATGGGAGAGCGATTATAAAGGATATGACAATACTGTTATGGTACATATCAGCCATCTGCGGGAAAAGATTGAGGATGATCCGGCGAATCCCCATTTCATCAAGACAGTGAAGGGGAGAGGATATTACTTTGACAGCGAGGGATAGCAGATGGGCTGCCAGATAATTGTAGTATTGTGTTGACTATTTTGTTTCTGGGCGAAAACAAATAGTTATGTTTCCATACGAGAGATTCTTTCAGTTTTTCGTGTGGCTTTTTGCGATAAGTCGCCCAGGAACGAGGGTTACTATGAAGAAAAAAATGATACGGGAATATCTGAAAACCAGTTTTGGGGCGGTGTTTTTTACTGTGGTGTTAGGGGCGTTACTGTGTTATCTGGTTTTGTTTTACGATCAATCGCCAGATGTAAGCATGCCACAGTATTTGATTTGGGATATTCAGAATGATCTGAATTTTGATGAAACGGGGGTAGCAATTACTCAACATGGGCTAAAGATGTTGCAAAAGCAACATTGCTGGTTACAGGTCATTGATGCGCAGGGAAATGTGCTGGGGAATATTAATGCGGACAAGAAGCTGCCACAACATTATAGTTTATACGAACTGGTGGATTACTCTTTAACTTCTGGAAGACTGGATCATGATACATTATTTGTCAAAAAAATTAGCAAGTATCCAGAATATAGCATGATACTTGGGTGTGACAGTCGGTATGTTCAGAAATATTCTATTCTTTTATTTGGTAGCCATATTCTTTTAAAAGTATGTTTGATATTGCTTGTTGTTACTCTTGTTGTGGTTTATATTTCGTCCAGTATTTTCTCCCGTAAAATCACAATACCGATAATGAAAATTATGGAGGACATTCCTCGTATTGCAAAAGGGTCAGCGATAGAGCAACTGGATCGTTCCTCTATTTTCGCAGGGGTATCCAGACAGTTGGAAGATCTGCAGTATCGGTTGCAGGAAAATAAGAGAATGCGGACGGAATGGATTGCCAATCTTTCCCATGATATGAAAACCCCCCTGTCAACCATCCGTGGTTATGCGGAGGTACTGGCGGAAGAGGAGTATCAGTTTGAGCCAGAGGAGGTGCGGGAATTTGCCAGAGAGATCGCCAAATCAGAGCAGTATATGGAGAATCTGATTCAGGATCTTCGGCTGAGCCAGAAACTGGTGGAAGGGAAAATACCCTTGCAGGCAGAGGAGGTAGATTTGCTGTCTTTGTTACAAAATAGTATGGATCACATTGAGCCGATCCATAATCAACAGGACAGCATAACTGTGAATTGTGATGATAATATCCGTCTGTGTTGTGACCCCAAGCTGATGGAACGATGCCTGGTTAACATTATTAGCAATGCCTTTATTCATAATTCGGAGGGGGTTCGGGTTGCGATTATAGGCAAACTGTCTCATAATGTCGTTTACCTGGAAATTCAGGATGATGGCAGAGGCATGGATGAGGAGGAGAGCCGGCACATCTTTGAACGTTATTACCATGGCACCAATTCCCAGCAGCGTGGGGGCACTGGTCTGGGACTGGCTATTGCCAAAGAAACGGTGGAGGCACACGGTGGGAACATAGCTGTAGATAGTCAGAAAGGCAGAGGCACAACATTCTATATTCAGCTGCCAACGGGAATATCTTGCTAGATCTTAGCAGGATATCCCTTTGGTTATAGGGATTTGTATATATTGATGGAAATATGATTGAAAGTATAAGTGTAAAAACTTATACTTTTTTGTCACTTTTTAGAAATTTAAGGTTATTTTAAGGTAGATTTAAGGTTCGTTTAACGTGTTGTTAAGGTTGGTCTGTTATACTATAAAAGTTGGTAAAATACTGTTTGGCAGATGGAGGAAGTACAATAATGAAGAAAAAAATGATCAAAGCAGGTGCGATTGCAGGCATCGTGGGAATGTTGATTGGGAGTGCTGCTTATGCTGGAACAGCAAAAGAACAATATAGTACTGTAGTGGGTAGATTTAATGGAAGCGGCTATTCCAGATATCAGACAAAGACAACAACTGGGAAGAATGGTTATATTTATTCCAATACGGTAGGTGGAAAATATAAGGTGGATGTGCGGATGCAAACTTCCAGTGCCAGTGGTGACTGGCTTCGGAATGTGTCGGATGGAACCAAGGATACAGTTAAGGCGCATTCCAAGCATACCAAGGGCAGTCAGATCCAGTTGAAATTTTCCAATGATATTACTACTCCGGTAACAGTAGCAGTTGATGGCGACTGGAAAAGTAACTAAAAACCATATAGCAAACAGTTGAACAGTATCTTTGCCCTACAAAATTTGGGCGACGAGGGGAAATCCTTATGATAAAAAAGATTGATGTAAGATATTTATTGCAAATCATGAAACAATACCTTCCGGTTGCGATTATTGTGTATTCCATCGCATTTATTGCATTGTTAATATCCTGTTTTGTGATAGCCGACAATTCTGTGGCAAATTACAAGATTGAAATATGGACCTGGGCATGTGAGTATGTGGACTTCTTTTTGCCGTTGATTGCTACCCTGCCATATGCCATTGTGATGTATTTGCAGAAAAGGAATCATTTTATTCGTTATGCTTCTGTGCGAATGCGGAAAAACAGTTATATCCGCTATCATATTTCTGCAGGTTTAACTTTGTCGTTTACCTGTACCTGGTTGATTTATTTTCTCAGCTTGGTAATTACGGTGTTTTTTATTCCGATTTTTAACCAGGGATATGGCAGCGATTTAATAAATTATGTGTTTGGAAATTACCAGATCCATAGTCCTCTGTTATTTGGGGCTTTATGGTGTGGGTGGAAGGGAATTAATGCAGCTTGTTTTACCTTGTTTGCATACATGTTGGCACTGTATGTGGAC
>CAMWKN010000465.1 GCA_947174825.1 uncultured Clostridium sp. | reverse complement strand
GGTGATAATATTCCAATGCCCGGATTACCCGTTTCACATTGTTTGGATGAATCTGCCCTGCTGCCTCCGGATCAATCTGTAATAATTTGTGATGCAAGGCTTCAGCACCCTGTTCTTTAGCTTCCAGCTGTAATTCTTTCCGGTATGCCGTATCGGCATCGGTCTGGGTAAAGTCAATATTATATAATACAGCCTGAATATAAAATCCGGTTCCCCCTACCAGAATCGGAACATGTCCTCTTTCGTATATTTCCTCGATACAACACTTGCAATATTCCTGAAAAGCTGCTACATGAAAGTTTTCTGCCGGATCCAGAATGTCAATTAAATGATGGGGAACTCCCTGCATTTCCGATGGCAGAATCTTTGCGGTACCGATATCCATACCACGGTATACCTGCATGGAATCAGCGGAAATAATTTCCCCTTCCACTGCCTTCGCCAATCCGATGGAAAGCGCTGTTTTCCCCACTGCTGTAGGACCGGTTAATATAATAAGTGGTCTGGAAGCCGTTTTTGTTCTGTCCTGTTTTGTGGACATATGCAACCTCCTCTCATTTTATCCATTTTCTATAATCAAACTATTCTACAACTAATCTCAAAAGTTGGAATACTCGCCAAGGACATAATTAGACAATTCGTTTAAATTTCTTTTCCAATTCCCGTTTGCTCATACTAATCATGGTAGGTCTACCGTGAGGACAATGGTAGGGATTATCTAAGGTCATCATTTCCTGGATCAGTTCTTCTGCTTGTCGGATATCCAGCCTGTGATTTCCTTTAACCGCAGCTTTGCAAGACATGGAAGCCACTCGTTCCAGCAATAGATCTGGCGTTCTGTTTCCTGGATGGTCTGCCAACATATCTAATGCATCCTTTAGCATATCGACGGTATTAATGGCAGGCAGATGCGCTGGTACACCACTGACCGCATATTCCCTGCCACCAAAGGCTTCTATCTGAAATCCCAATGAGCGAAATAAGTCCTCATGCTCCTGCAAAATCTGCTGTTCTGCCATGGACAGGGTTAATACGATCGGGGGCTGTGTCATCTGTATCATCGGCTGGTGCTCCTTGATCTGCTTTATAAATCGTTCATACAAAACCTTTTCATGGGCGGCATGTTGATCCACCAGATACATGTTGTCTTCGTATTCCATAATCCAATAGGTGGAAAATACCTGACCAATCATACGGATTTCTTTTGTTGCCTGATCGGCAAGTGCACCATCCTCAAACAGAGTTTTTTGCTTTCCGTATATTGGAGTTGGTTCTGCTACATAATCTGTCTGTCTTGCATTTCCTGAAATATTTGCTTCGTGAGATGCTTCTGCAGATTGTGCATTATCAGGAACGATGTCTTTTGCTGTCTTTTGAGTATGTTCCCTTTCCGTATTTTGTATTTCTATATTTTGTTTTTGCTCTATATTTTTACCTTGTATTTCAGTCTGTGGTGTCTGTTTTGCACTTTCCAACTGTGTTTCCGTACTTTGGGTATGTTTCACTTCTTCTGTTTTTTGTTTTGGAGGAATAGGTTCTACAGTTGTCGTCTGTTCATCTGCCCTCCGTTTGACTTCAAATGGTTCATTTCCACGAGATTTTTGACGCTCTGGCTTTTTCTCCGGCTGTAGTTTGACCTCCGGAATAAATTCTCTCTGTTTCAATCCCTCTGATACCGCATGATAAATACTTTGGAAAATCTCCTGCTCTCGGGTAAAACGAATTTCCATCTTTTGTGGATGCACATTGACATCAATATACTTGGGATCAATGGTCAGATGCAATACCGTAAAAGGATAACGGTGTTGCATGGTATACTGGGAATAGGCCTCTTCAATGGCACGGTGAATCACATTACTGCGAATATATCTGCCATTAATAAAGTAATTCATGTAATTACGATTTCCTCTGGAGAGAACCGGTTTTCCCAGAAAACCGTCTACCTTGGCAAATACTTCCTCCGTATGGATTTCCAATAAATTAGAAGCTACTTCCTTTCCATAAATATGATAGATTACATCTTTCAGATTGCCGTTTCCCGCCGTTGTCAGTTTTGATTGATTCTGATTAATAAAACGAAAAGCAATTTCCGGATGGGATAACGCTAATCGCTCTAATGCCGTATTAATGTAGCCAGCTTCCGTAGGAGAAGTTTTCAGGAATTTTAACCTTGCCGGGGTATTATAAAAAAGATTCCGCACAATGAATGTAGTCCCCTCTGGGCATCCAACGGATTCATTGGTCTTTTCCTCTCCACCTTCAATGACATAACGGGTACCCATCAGAGCTTCTCTGGTTTTGGTTACCATTTCCAACTGGGAGACAGCGGCAACGCTTGCCAGAGCCTCTCCCCGGAACCCTAAACTGGACACCGCTAACAAATCCGTTGCATCCTGGATCTTGCTAGTGGCATGGGGCAGAAATGCCAGAGGAATTTCATCGGCGGCAATACCACAGCCATTATCTGTAATCCGGATTAATGCTTTTCCACCGTCTTTGATTTCCACCGTAACAGCATTGGCGCCAGCATCAATGGCATTTTCCACCAATTCCTTTACCACTGCCATAGGTCGTTCTACCACCTCACCGGCAGCAATCAGATTAATCGTCTCCTGATCTAAAACATGGATCTGCGGCATATTCCTTTCCCCTTTCCATAGTAAATATGTTTGCGATGAGAAACGCTTGCGTTTTTCCAGAGTAAGTAGGTTTGCTTTGCAAACCGTAGATGTTCTTTGGCGATGCGGATGTAACGCATCGTCAATTTTAGAACATCTTCTTACTCTTATATGCGTTCCTTCAATTTCGTCTGAATCCGATACAAGATATTCATTGCCTCAATCGGCGTGGTAGCCGACAGATCCAGATCGTGTAATTCTACAATAATATCATCCGTTTTAATATTACTACTGCCAGAATCAAACAGGGACAATTTCCCCATGTCCTCTTCCACCAGTTTCTGCC
>CAMWKN010000464.1 GCA_947174825.1 uncultured Clostridium sp. | reverse complement strand
CTTCAGATAAGTTGTAGCCGCTTTCACTGCCTCAGAAAACTTCTGCTGCTTTTCTAATAATATTACCTGATTTCTCAAAAGATTTTGGTATGCACTACTCATCCCCAATTCCAATCCCTCAGCCAGATAATCCGCCGCGCGATCCAGCTCTCCATTCTCTATCAAAGCCCCTGCAAGCTGGTTATATACTTCTGGTATTTGAATCTCTGTGGCATCCTTGATATAACTTTCAAAGAAACCGATTGCTGTTTTATATTCCTGTTTAGCCATCTGTACCATGCCCAAGTAGTAATCTGCTTCCAGACATTTCTGCTTTCTGGCATCCTCCAAATAACTAATCGCCTGATCCTCCTCGCCCAAAACCTGATAGGCACGACCAATCTGCAATTTCTGTTCTGCTGTTTTGGCATGAATCCCGGTAAGCATCTCCAAAGACTCTCTGGAGGCATCAACCTGACCAGTTGCAGCATAGGCATCGTGCATTCCAAAATATGCATCATAACAATTTTTATCCAACTGTAATGCCTGAGAGAAATCACTAAGCGCCTTCTCTGCTTCCCCCATATTCATATACAGTTGTCCACGCTGCAAATAAGCGTTTCCATCCTTTTTATCCATCTGAACCAACTTGTCCATACTGTCCAAGGCTTCTTCAGAATTTCCAGATACCCAATATACAACTGCCATAGTGGAATAAACGTTACTGTCTATCTCCGGCTGTCCCTCAATATCCAGAGCATCCTGACAACGCTCCAGTGCCTTGTCATATTTATGCATACCATAATATGCCAAAGCTTCTCCGTAATAGAGCTGCTTATTATTTTTGCGGGAGATTTTGTTGTCCATCTCCTGATATGCCTTCTCGAACTGTTTCACCGCTTTTTTATAATCCCCCAGATGATTCAGTGTCATACCATAAGCAATATAATATTCTGCTTTTTCTCCGTTTGCTTCGATGGCTTTCTCAAATGACTCTACCGCTTTCTGATAATTGCCCTCTTCTGCCAGTTTCACTGCCTGATCGTACAGCTTGTCTGCCTTGCCGCAACTCACAGCAAAAAGCAAGACAATAAAAAGCAGGGCTACAAATGTAACACCCCGCTGTTTGCGGCGGGGTGCTTTATCGAATAAGAAATTCCTCCTATTCGATAAAGCACGCTCCGCAAGGATGCGCACTCGCGCGAAAATGAAGATATCGCTTATGCGACCGCGTCTACGTTCCACTTCGGTCCGTGCAAAACCGATATCCACCGGATATCGTGCACCAGCGCAAGAGTTTCGCAAGCGAAACTCTTTCTTATTTCCAGATTGATCATACATTGCATAACTCCATTTCCGACATTTTAACTTGCACAAAATGCCAACTGTTCATACTCATCTGATGGCATTGGTTTGGCAAAATAAAATCCCTGTACATACTCACATCCGATTCCCTTCAGGAAATCGACCTGACTTTTCTTCTCAACTCCTTCGGCAATTACCGGCATCTCCAAACGCTGTGCCATATTAACCACAGAAGCCAAAATATTCTCACTGCGTCCTGGTATCTCTGCCTCCTCCATAAACTTCATGTCTATTTTCAAAACATCAACTGCAATATCTTTTAAAACATTCAGAGAAGAGTAACCACTGCCAAAGTCATCCATGAGAATGGTAAATCCACGCTCCTGCAATTTCTTCATAGTCTCCCTGATCAAAAGCGGATTAGTGGTATAAGCACTTTCTGTCAGTTCCAGTTGGAAGAGATTCTGTGGTATCCCATAAGACTCCACCAAAGAACAAATCATTTCTACTAAATTAGGATTATAGATACTGACTCTGGACACATTAACAGAGATTGGCATTGGTGTATAGCCCTTATCTAACCATCCCCGCAGCATCCTGCAGGCATGTTCCCAAACATAATAATCTAACTGCATAATAAATCCATTTCTCTCAAAAACAGGAATGAATTCTCCCGGGGAAATCATTCCCCGATCTGTCTCTCTCCAGCGAACCAGAACTTCCCCTCCGGCAATACGATTTCCCTGAATATCATATTTTGGCTGAACATACAGGATAAAACGTTCCTGTTCCAGAGCCGGTCTGGTCATGTTAATAATCTTTTGCTCTTTAATCACATCCTGCCGCATTTCGTCCTGATAATAGGCATAATTCTGTACATAACTGCCTTTGCATTCCTTAGACGCCATCTTGGCATAATCATACATATCATTGACTTCAATGCGATAATCATTAATTAAATAAAAACCAAAGACAGGAATCATGTCAAACTCCACGATCATCTGCCGCATTTCATCCCGGAACTGTTCTGCCATATTCTCCAGTTCCTCTTTGCTGTCATACTCCATGCAGATTGCAAATACATCAGCACGCATTCTTCCATATACCACATATTGCTTCTTCCCAAAATACTCTCGAAGCATATTAGCTGTTTTTTTCAGAATCTTATCTCCCTTGTTCATGCCAAAAAAGGAATTGATCAAATGAAATTTAGAAATATCCAGACGAACCAACGCAAATTTTCTCTGAGAATAACGATCCAGCATCTTGCGAGTCTCCAACTGGAAACGCTCTCTGCGATATAATCCGGTCAAGGAATCATAAGCCTCCATATATTGCAGCTGCTTACTGATCTGTAAACGACTTCTCTCCAGAACATTGCGAAGACGGAATAAAATCACCTTGGAGTTGTATGGTTTACGAATAAAATCCCATGCCCCTAATTCCAGACAACGAGATTCGTGTTCAGAATGACCAGCACCTGTAGTCACAACCACTGGAATATCCCTATGCAGCTCCGATTTATTGCACTGCACCAAAAACTCAAATCCATCCATAACCGGCATAACCAGATCCAAAACGACAGCATCTACCTTACCCGGATGCATATCCAGAATCTGCAATGCCTCCTGCCCATTCTCCGCCTCAATGACACAATAGTCCTTGGACAATATATTCAAAAGAAT
>CAMWKN010000463.1 GCA_947174825.1 uncultured Clostridium sp. | reverse complement strand
TGTAAGTACAGATGAAAATGCAATTTGTTTGATTGATTATTGGTGTAATAACGACATTCGTGGGCTAATTCAAATGCCATTTTCAAGACATTGGATTATGCACACAGAAGCATGTCTGCGTATTAAAAATAAGATACATTCGTAAATGCAAAATTTTTTGATTTATTGAGATAGCCAATGAATACAAAGGGGGATTAGGAGGAATGAGCAGAATCGTTGTTTTAGTCGGCAGTATGCGGAAAGGTGGGAATACAGATTTGCTTGCACAGGCATTCGCAGAGGGAGCCAGCAAAAATAATACAGTAGAGATCGTTTCTGTTGCTGATTATAAAGTAAATCCCTGCATTGGCTGTAATTCGTGTTTTACAAGGGAAGGAAACCAATGTTTTCAAAAAGACGATATGGCAGAAATTTATAAAAAGCTGAATGTTGCAGATGTAATAGTAATCGCATCTCCGGTTTATTTTTATGGAATTAGTGCTGAATTAAAAGCGATTGTTGATAGATTACATACACCTATGAGAAATGAATTTCGGGTAAAGAAACTGGCATTGCTGCTGGTGGGAGCAGCGACATTACCAGAATTGTTTGACGCAATTAAACTGCAGTATCAGCTTGTTCTTAATTTCTTCCATTTGGAAGATGCGGGCATGGTTCTTGTAAGAGGAGTTAAGGATATTGGAGACATTAAAGGGACAAAAGCATTGGAGGAAGCATATGATCTGGGAGTTTCGATGAATGATGAAATTTCTGGTGATGTTAAGTCAACGAAAGAGATAGGTTTAAACTTGGATTTATTAAATCATTTGGATAAATTGCACACTACAGAATTAGGCGTTGTACGGATAAAAAAGAATCTGTCTTTGGATACAGATGATGTTGTCGCATGGTGCAAAGATAAAATCAGTTCTGCTCATGCCGTTATTACAAGAAAAGGAAAAAACTGGTATGTCAATGTAGATGATCTTGTTATTACAGTAAATGCACATAGTTATACTGTCATAACGGCACATAAGGAAAAGAGATAAGAAAATGTCGTCTTTTGCTTTCGTACAGAGAAAATGTATGCTAAAATGAGTAAAAATATGGGAAATAAAGTATTGGAGGGAAGGTTTTATGGCGAATACATATAAAGTTATAGATGAAAAAACATGGGAAAGAGCGATGCACTGTATGATTTTTAGAAACAGTGTTGAACCTGCATTTTGCGTCACTTTTGATGTGGATATCACCAATTTCCTGCAGCAGATCAGGAAACAAAATTTTTCCTTTACACTTGCGTTTGTCTATGCGGTATGTAAATGTGCAAATGAGATAGAAGCATTTCGTTATCGTTTTTTAGATGGTAATATCGTTTTGTTTGATAAGATTGATACTGCCTTTACATATTTGAATAAAGACACAGAATTATTTAAGGTCGTTAATGTTCCTATGCAGGATACGATGAAAGAATATGTGGAATTGGCGGCAAAGATAGCAGAAGAGCAAAAAGAATATTTTACCGGACCGCTTGGCAATGATGTATTTCAATGTTCTCCTATGCCATGGGTGACATATACCCATATTTCCCATACCAATTCGGGTAAAAAAGATAATGCAACTCCATTGTTTGATTGGGGAAAATATTATGAAAAGGATGGACGTGTTATTATGCCTGTCTCGGTTCAGGCGCACCATTCTTTTGTAGATGGCATACATATCGGAAAATTTGCTGATAAATTGCAAAAATATCTGAGTGAATTGTAAAGAGAAATACGGTATTGTAACGACAAAAGAATTTGTCGTACTACTGATGCGAGATTTGGAAAAAATTAGTTGAAGGAGAGAAATTACTGCAAGAGTGTTTACTGTATATGTTGTCATATGAGGGATAATTGGTGCTGAAGGAGATGGTTAGAAATAATGAAAAATATGAAAATAGATGCCAATGGAACAAAAATTAGAATAATGGGTGATGTTGTAAATGAGGATGCTTACATTTCTCTGACAGATATAGCAAAATATAAAAACCCAGATAATGCTTTCATAGTGGTAGCAAACTGGATGCGCAACCATTCAACTATTTCCTTTTTGGGTTTGTGGGAGCAGATTCACAATCCCAATTTTAAACCTATCGAATTCGATAGGTTTAAATCAGAGTCTGGCGATAATGCATTTACACTGACACCGCAACAGTGGATAAAAGCAACAGACGCAATAGGTATTATATCAAAATCAGGGCGATATGGCGGTACATATGCTCATACAGATATTGCTTTTGAATTTGCGTCATGGATTTCTCCAGAGTTTAAGCTTTATATTATCAAGGATTATCAGCGGTTAAAAAAAGATGAGGCTAATCGGCTTGCAATTGGATGGGATGCTAAAAGGGAACTTTCAAAAATAAATTATCGTATTCATACAGATGCGGTAAAAGAATTTCTGATAACACCAACATTATCCCCACAGGAAATGGCTTATACATATGCATCCGAAGCAGATATTCTCAATATGGCTTTATTTGGAAAAACGGCAGCTCAATGGAGAAATGAAAAAGGGATAAGTGGGAAGGATCCCAATATTAGAGATTTTGCATCGGCAGAAGAATTAGTTGTTCTTATAAATCTGGAAGATACAAATGCGGATTTGATAAGACAAGGATTGTCTAATATTGATCGACTGAAAATATTAAGGGAAAAAGCATACAGACAACTGGAAATCCTTAAGAAGAATCAAGCAACTATTAAAGTACTTAAACAAAATCTTATTGAAGATATAAGCAAAAAAGATTAATTTTCCAGGTGAATTCATTTTTTGGGAAAATCAGAATGAAAGTTTTGGTTCCATGTAGAGTAAATACATGATATAATTGATACTGCCTCTACATAATAGAACCTGTCTCTTATACACATCTCCGAGCCCACGAGACCTCTCGACGTCTCGTATGCCGTCTTCTGCTTGAAAAAAAAAAGGGGGGGGGGGGGGGGGGG
>CAMWKN010000462.1 GCA_947174825.1 uncultured Clostridium sp. | reverse complement strand
TTGATGCACAGGTTAAACGGGTGGTTTTTCTCATTGAGACGAAGCATGAGAAAGATGCCAATGCGTTGGAGACTGTCAAGGGGTTGTATGCCAGCAAGACCACAGATTTTATCACACAAGTTGACGAGAAAAATATTATCTTAGTGAAAGAAGTGAAGTCTGGCGAGACCTATGAGGATATGGAGCGGACTGCCAAGGTATTGGTGGATATGCTCAATACGGAGGCAATGACTACAGTGCATGTCTCTTATGGAACCATGGTGTCGGAAATTAAAGATGTGTCTCGTTCCTACAAAGAGGCAAAGATGGCATTGGATGTAGGAAAGATCTTTTACAGTGACCGCAATGTGATTGCATACAGCAGTCTGGGAATTGGACGCCTGATTTATCAGCTGCCAATGCCTCTGTGTAAAATGTTTATCAAAGAAATCTTTGGGGAAAATACACCAGATGAATTTGATGAAGAAACCATTGCCACGATTAATAAATTTTTTGAAAACAGCTTGAATGTATCAGAGACATCCCGTCAGTTATATATTCATCGGAATACCTTGGTATATCGTCTGGATAAATTACAAAAAGGAACCGGTTTGGATCTGCGGGTTTTTGATGATGCAATTACTTTCAAGATTGCATTGATGGTAGTGAAATATATGAACTATATGGAGAATTTTGAATTTTAATTTAATATAGAGGAGAACAGTTTCATGAGGAAACATGAGATGATAGCAGCAGATCAGCCTTTGATCCAGATATCAGATTTGACAGTAGTGTATGAAACCGGGACAAAGGCGCTGAAACAGTGCAGTTTACAGGTCGATAAAGGAGATTTTGTATTTGTAGTAGGCAGCAGCGGATCCGGAAAATCCACAATGATTAAATCCCTATTGGGAGAAATACCGATTCAGTCAGGGAAAATCCTGGTGGGTGGCAACGATGTGGCTAATCTCAAAAGACAGTATATGCCTTATTACAGGAGGAGATTAGGAGTGGTTTTTCAGGAATTTCGACTGTTGGATGACCGAAATGTATTTGAAAATGTAGCATTGGCACAGAGAGTGATTGGTGTTGACCGCCGCCGTATCAAGAAAAATGTGGAAGGAATGCTGCAATTAGTGGGGCTTGCGGGTCGGATGTCTGCGTATCCCAAAGAGTTATCCGGTGGTGAGCAGCAGCGTGTAGCCATTGCCAGGGCAATGGTAAATCGCCCGTCTGTTTTGTTGGCTGACGAGCCAACTGGTAATCTGGATCCCCAAAATTCATGGGATATTATGAAGCTGTTAGAGGACATGAATCATTTAGGTGCCACCGTCATGGTTGTGACACATAATAATGAGATTGTGGATCAGATGAAAAAACGTGTAGTAACCTTGAATCAGGGAAGTATTATCAGCGATCAGATACAGGGAGGTTACGTACAATGAGAACATTTGGATATGGCTTGAAACAGGGGTTTAAGAATGTTGTCCAGAACAAGATTTTTTCTTTGGCGGCGATAGGGACCATAGCCACCTGTCTGTTTTTATTAGGTTTATTTTATGTATTATTGAGTAATTTCCGGAATATTATGTACAACGCAGAGAGTAATATGGGAATTACCGCTTTTTTTGATAAAGATATCGAGCCAGAGAGAATTGATAAACTGGCAGAGCAGATCCGTGCCCGTGATGAAGTGGAGGAAGTCAGATATATTTCTCCTCAGGAAGCATGGGAAAGTTTTCAGAAGGAAATGTATGGGGAATCGGATCAGTTGCAGAATACCTTTGGATCAGATAATCCACTGAAAGATTCGGCATCTTTTGAGATCTATCTCAAAGATGTTTCTGCACAAACTACCATTACGGACTATGTCCAAAGTCTGGAAGGTATCCGTAAAGTCAATGGCTCCAGTGCAGTGGCAAAGGGATTGAGCAGTATTAATATGTTAGTGGCATATATTTCTGTGACGATTATTATCTTATTATTGATGGTATCTATCTTTTTGATTAATACATCAGTAGCAACGGGTATCCGCGTTCGCAGTGATGAGATAGCCATTATCAAGATGATTGGAGCCACAGACGCATTTGTGAGAGCCCCTTTTCTGGTAGAGGGGGTTGTGCTGGGACTGGTTGGGGCAGCGATTCCTATTGGGATTATCGTATTATCCTATGAGAGATTGATCCATTTTGTGTTGAATCATTTTTCAGCGTTATCACAGTGGTTAACCTTTATTGATTCGTATCAGGAAATGATAGTTTTGGTACCGGTACTTTTGCTGATTGGTGTGGGAATCGGTCTGGTAGGTAGTGCAGTGTCGGTTCGGAGACATTTGCAAAGATAATGGAGGGGGTACAAAGGATATGAGACGAAAATGGCTGATAGCAGCAACAGGGATTTGGTTGGCAGGAGCCGTTTTAATCAGCAGTGGCTGTCTGACAGGCGGGGTTTCCGTGTTTGACTCGTTTTCACAGGTGGTGCAGGCGGCGACAGGATCTGAGCAGACTCAGCAGAAAATCAACGAAGTCAATCAGGAAGTTCAGAATTTACAGCAGGAGAAAAAGGATTTGGTTTCTGATCTGAAGGACATTGAAAATAAAAAGAGCAGTCTGACCGGCTACATCAAAACCTTGGATAAAAAGGTGACGAAATTATCCCAGAAAATAGAGAAAAACGAGGATAAGATCGACAGAACTAAGGGGGAGATCGAATCACTGACGGTTGAGGAAGCAAAAGTAACAGATCAAATGAATGAGCAGTATGAGATCATGAAATCCCGCATAAAATATATTTATGAAGATGGTGGGGAGGGATATGTAGAACTGCTGCTGGGTTCTGCCAGCCTTTCAGAGTTATACAATCGAATTGAATACGTGAATAAAGTGAACGACTATGACAAAAAGATGCTGGATAACTATGAGGCAATCAAAGTAGAATTATCAGAGACCAGAGAAAAGAAACGGGTAAAAAAAGAGAAACTGGAGGCAGTCAGGGAGACT
>CAMWKN010000461.1 GCA_947174825.1 uncultured Clostridium sp. | reverse complement strand
GGGTAGAAATGCGACAAAAGATTACTAAGTGATATGAGTGCGGAGCAAAATGTTCCGCATTTTTAAATTACTAATTCAGAATAACTAATGTTATGATATGATTCGCTTTAAGGTAAACAGTAAACCACAAGTACTTTGGGGAATGACAGCAGCAAACTTGTCTGCATGCTGTCATTCCTGCAGCACAGTCACAAAGAAATTTATTTTATTTTTTTACTTTCACTTTGGAACCTGCACCCTTGGCTTTTAAAAATTTTTTATATGTTGGCAGTTTGCTCTTTGGGACTTTAATTGATGCTTTAGCATATATGCCTTTAAATGCATTGCTTCCCACATTTTTACTTGTCAGATTTTTGGATTGGATGGTAATGCTCTTTAATTTTTTACACTTGTAAAAAGCTTTATTGCCAATCTTTGAAACATTTTTTCCGATTATCACTGTCTGAAGTTTACTGCATCCGCTAAATGCACCTGCACCAATGGTTTTAATATTTTTCCCAAGGACAATTTTTTTCAGCTTCTTGTTATTTTTCCACGCATTCTTTCCGATTTCCGTAATCTTATATACAGTCCCTTTAACCTTTATGGAAGCAGGAACCGTCAGACTGCTTTTCCCAGCTTTTTTGTCTACAGAAACCACAACAGCACTTTTCTTTCCATTATCAACCAAAATCGTAATGCCAGTTTTTTTGTCATAATATTTTATGTTCTCTTCTTTTACATTATCTTTTTCACTGCCATTACCGTTTTTGTCTGTGTCCTGTCCGACTTCATCGTTTTTCTTGTTGTCGTTCCCGTTATTATTGTTCCCGTTATTATTGTCCCCATTATTGCTGTTCCCGTTATTATTGTCTCCATTATTATTGTTTCCATTGTTCTTATCCGGTTCGTCTTCTCCATTTTCCCCTGCCGTGTTACCCACATAAAAGGTAAATGTTTTCCCGATGGACGGATTATATTTTGGACGCACCACTACCTGTGCTGTACCGTCTGCAATAAAATTCAGCAGGCTGTTTTCCGTAATAGAAACCACTTCTTCATTTAATGAAACCACTTCAATCTCATTCAAATCTGCACCAGAATCATCCCAGCACATACACTGCAGCGACTCTCCAATCTGCCATTTATTGCTGCAATAGGAAGAATAATAGGAATCCCCAGGTTCTGCCCAGTAAATACTATATTCTGTTGGCACAGATGCATCATACAACTTGCCGCAGCCGCCACACTGTACCTTAATGGCACCATTTACAACCTCAGTTCCTACTACTGTGATATCATTATTATGCGTAACCACAATATTTGCAGATGCCTGACCGGCAAGATAATTCTCTGTCTCTTCCACATTTACAGTAATAACTGCGTTTCCAGCAGAAACACCAGTAATCACTCCAGTGCTGTCAATTACAGCAACCGATTTGTCACTGGAAGAATAAGTGTAATTCTCGTCGTCAGAAAGATATAATATAAGCTCTGTGGTCTCTTTTTCTGTAATACGTCTGTCCTTAAGATATACTGACAGCTCACGCTCTGCCTTGTCAATGGTAAATGTCTTTGAAATACTGCCATCATATGCGCCAATGCCTATCACGCTCACCGTTGCCTTGCCAGCATTCCTATTGTTTGAAAATACAGCCATATAATCTTTGTCTTCTACCAAAGTAACATTGTCAATTGTCACAGTAATCTTTGGGGTAATGTATCCACCAGTATAAACATATCTTTCCTCTCCGAATGTAATTACCGCATTTTCCAGCGAAGCACCCACCTTACCGTTCCAGACAGACCAGGTAATCGTTCCGCCATGGTCAGATAAAGCATCTTCCGTCCATGTCTCTCCTTCCACATAGCAGGCATTTGCTGTACACCCCATAAAAACATTGTCATAAAAAGTCTCATTTATGGTCCCGCCAAATATTGGCGCATCGCCCATAAAATAAATATGTTTCAGCTTGCTGCAATAAGAAAAAGAATACGCCCCCAATGTCTTTAACGACTCAGGTATGCGAATTGTTACTAATGCAGTATTAGATCGGAAACAATACATACCGATGTCTGTAATGCCGTTTCCTTCAAATGTTACGCTTGAAAGGTTTGAACAGTTTCCGAAAGCTCCCTCCCCTATTTGTGTCACTGATTCCGGAATGACAATTTTCTGCAAATTAGAGTTATAATAAAATGCATATTCCTCAATTTTTGTTACAGTATTTGGAATGCTTATTTCCCCTGCCGTCGGACAGGTGACGAGCGTCTTTCCATCTTTACTGTAAATCACCTGTCCCTCCTCTTTATAATAAGGGTTATCCTGTTCCACACTAATTTTTTTCATACCTGTACAATCCGCAAAAACAGATGCGCCAATAGATGCAACCGATGCTGGAATCGTAATTTTTTCTAAATTCTTGCAGCCGCTAAACGCAAACTCCCCTATGGTTGTCAGCGTATTAGGAAGTACAATCTCTGAAAACTTGGCTCCGGAAAATGTATCATCTCCAATTTCCGTTACCGTTTTTCCATCAATACTTTCAGGAATTTCCAATACCCCCGTCGTCTCATATCCATCATATTGATAAATTATAATTTTATCAGATGATCTGTAACGGTAACTGAATAAAGATTCCCGCACTGTCACCGTATATGGGCGGTATCCGTCGGTTTTCGACATGCTGTAGCCAGCTTCCAGTTCATAGTATACGCCGTTCCATTCTGCCATGGCATTCATATGCCCGCTGCTGGCGCCTAAATCTTTATTTCCATTTCTCGCCCATGCTTTTATTCCCATTTTTTCGCATATTTTAATGATTGCATCTGTACTTGCCCAGCAATCTCCTCCTCCATGCAAAATCATGGAATACATACTGGAATATGATGCAGAATACTCATAACTCGCCGGAAATCTTGCAACAGCTTTCATAACATCATAATCCGACATGCTGTCGTTGATATTCTCTTTTATATACGTTTCCACCACGCTGTCACCGTA
>CAMWKN010000460.1 GCA_947174825.1 uncultured Clostridium sp. | reverse complement strand
CTACCAGGACACCACCACCCAAAGTAACAACATATTGATTGGTACCATTTCCATCAGCTGGTGCTTTTTCTGTAACAGTAACATCAGCCAAAGCGGATAATTTATCTACAATTAAGGCTCTCTGATCTCTCAGATCATTAGCTGTCTGGTCATACACTTCAATGGCATTAATCTGTTTTGTCAAAGAGGATAGCTGCTCTGCATAGGCATTAATCTGTTTTACGGTTGCCTCAATCTCCATATTAACCTCAGACTGCAGCGTCTGTAACTGAATCGCTGTCTGCTCTGCATAGTAAGCCAAGGTTCCAGCATAACCGGTAATATTTGTCCGAATGGTGGCATCCATCGGAGATGTGGTCAGATAGGACAAAGAAGTAAAGAAATTAGTCAGAGAGTTTGCCACACTACCACTACTCTCTTCCTTTGGATAGAAGTAGTTCTCCACACTCTCCAAATAGTAAGATTCTGTGACATATTTCTGATAAACTCCAGTCGCCTGACGGAATCTGGTATCGTAATATTCACTACGGTCATTGACAATATCCGTTGCCTGCACACCGGTACCCATCATACCATAAGAGGTCCGCAGAGAAAGGGCGTCTGTCGCTTTCTGAACAACCCGCTGTCTGCTATACCCTTCCGTTCTGATATTTGAAATATTATGTCCTGTCGTGTTCAATCCGGCATTGTATGTAGCCATACCGGATGCTGCAATGTTTAATCCAAAAAAGGTTGATGGCATATTACTTCCTCCATTCTATCTGTTTACGATTCCATTCGGAATGTAATGGTTCTCACTACCTGCCATGCCACAAATCTCCATGGCATTTCTATCGAATAATAATTAAGCGCCTAATCGGTCAATCAGATATCCAAGCATGTTATCAATTACTGTAATATAACGGGATGCCGCATTGTATGCATGCTGGAATTTCAACAGGCTGACCATTTCCTCTTCGGTGGACACGCCCATGATCTGCTGCCGCATCTGCTCTGTCTCCTCTACTTCCCGGTCCTGGTTCTCCAGAATACTTCTCCAGGTACTTCCTCTGGTTCCAATCCCGGTAATCATAGCCTGATAATATTCATCAAAGGAAAAACTGGTCTGGTTATTTGGATCCAGAACGGCAAATTCTTGATACCATTCCTTGATCAAACCAGCTAAAACTTCCTGATTATATCCACCTTTCTCTCCCAGCTCCGGATTGAGTTTTACTGGAAGCAATGCGTAATCAGAAAGCAAATCCTGATTAATCTCCAGACTCATCAATGTATACAGATAATCTGGATCGTCTGGGTTCTCATCATTATAGACATACAGCTGATAACTCTTGGTACCATCCGGATTATCGATCTCCCTTGCTAACGGTATCTGATTCCCTTCTGCATCTGTCCCATATACCTGATCCGTCAAAGTCAGAATCTGATAACGATCCACCATTTTACGGGAGAACACTTCCGTACCGATAGTTTCATCATCATCCGTACCAACAGCACAATTGATCACATCCAAAACTTTATATTTACCTGCTGCCAGATTGACAGTCTCCCCATCTGCATTGGTACCAGATATGCCGTTTAATTCCTGCTCAATATTCGGACAAAATGCATCATTGATTCTGGTGACAATACCATGTACCAACTGATCCAGCTGTGCTTCCACCTGTGTAATAATGGAATTGCCTGTGGTATTATTATATACTTCCAGATCTTTTTCAAATTGATAGAGATCCCATTCATAGGCATCGGAATCAAAGGTTCCACCTTCATTATATTTCGGATCATCCCTATTTGGTTTAATTGGAAGATCGGTATAGTCCGCCCGGAAATTTCCTCTGGCAGTCAGATATCCCAGCAAAGTACCAGTATCTGTCTTCTTGGCATAAGAATAAGCTTCATGCAGATCATACACTTCCTCATAACCATTATCCAACCACTGCACATCATACATGGTGGAAACGGATTTCAGATTGCCCTGATCATCATAGGTCTTTAAACGTTCCACACCCATGTGGTAACTTCTGGTACCATTAACCAGCGGAGCACTGTTGATATAAATATCTACTTTTCCGGTACGATCCTCATTATAGGTATAGTATGTAATCTCTGCCAGTTCATCCATCAACTGGTTTCTGGCATCTCTCATATCATTTGCATTTTCCAGATCGGATGCCTCTGAACGAGCAATTTCTTTGTTCAAAACAGCGATCTGCTCCGCAATGGAATTAACCTTGTCAACTTGTTTTTTAATCTCTTGATTGAGATTAATCTGATATTGATACAAACCGTCATACAGATCCTGTGCCGCTTTCAAAAAAGATACGGATTCTGAAATAAACAGTTCCCGATTGGTAATGTTCTGCAGATCCAAAGATAAGGTCTGTACCGATTTCCACATATCCTGCAGGGCAAACTGGAATTCCACACCTTCCATCTCTCCCATCAGATCCTCAACCTCAGTTACAGTATTATATTGAATCTCATAAAATTTATCCCGGCTGAATTCCAGACGATACTGACGATCTAAAAAGATATCTCGAATCTGTCTGACCTCTGCCACTGTCACACCGGAACCAATCTGCAAAGTAGATTTATCCGTATAACGGAAATTTTCATAATAACCATCCGTTAATATATTCTGTTGTCTGGTATACCCAGTTGTCTTCGTATTGGATAAATTGTGTCCCGCTGTATACAATCCTGCCTGCGATGCCCGCAGTCCTGACACTCCTATATCAAAACTGGTAAATAAACTCATGGTATCCTCTCTTTCCAATCTGCTACATCTATACAACACAAAATACACGGCTGTTCATCCGGAAAACTCTCCAGAGCGACAGAGTATTCTGTCTGCTCCAGAACTACTGCTTTGCATCAAAAGAACCTGCGGAATATGTTGTATTCACGCCTCCTGCTGATGCTGCATTCTTATCATAATTATTATTTCCCGGCTACATCCGTGTAATTTGAATGAAGTTCATATTG
>CAMWKN010000459.1 GCA_947174825.1 uncultured Clostridium sp. | reverse complement strand
TGCCTAAGATATATTAAATTTCACACAGGAAAAACGCAAAAGACAGCGTTTTTCACATCTATTTGAGCCGCCAAAGGCGGCATGGAGGATTGATATGGCAAAGCTTTATTATTACTATGGTGCGATGAACAGCTCAAAAACGGCAAACGCCCTGATGACCCATTTTAATTATGAAGAAGTCGGCAAGAAAGCGTTGCTGTGCAAGACGGAGACCGACAGCCGGGACGGGGTGCGGAAAATCCGTTCCCGTATCGGGCTTGAGATGGAATGTGTGCTGTTGCACGAGCTTGAGAAAATGCCAAATGAGGAGATCCGGAAGTATGACTGCATCATTGTTGACGAGGTACAGTTTGCGACAGCGGAGCAGGTGGACTTTCTGTCGGATATCGTGGACTTTCTGGATGTGCCGGTGGTGTGCTACGGGCTGCGGGCAGATTTTCAAAATAAATTGTTTCCGGGAAGCGAGCGGCTGATAACGATTGCGGATTGCATCCATGAGGTCAAGACCGTCTGCTGGTGCGGCAAGAAGGCGACAAGCAACGCCCGATACAATAAGGACGGCATTGTGCGGGACGGGGAACAGGTGATGCTTGGCGCAAACGATAACTATGTGGCGCTTTGCAGGAAGCATTTCAAGCAGGGAATGTTGGGGCCTGATGGTGAAAAGGCTAATTAAAATGTCGTATCAAATTAAGCAAACAAATGAGCCTGAAGGAGTATTTTGAGATGCTTGCAAAGAATAAAAGTGGTTGGTCTTTGATTGAATATTTCAATATAAGTGAAGATGATATTGGCAAATATCAGGATGTGACAGGAGTATACGCTATTGTCAGGGTGGCAGATAAGTATGTTGTCGGATATAATACATGGAGAAAGCAATGGGAATTTCCGGCAGGCGGCAGTGAAGAGGGAGAGACTGCAAGAGAGGCAGCTTTAAGGGAATTATATGAAGAAACACATCAAAGAAATGATGATTTAAAATTTAAGGGTCTGTTTAAAGTTAAAGATGCGAATGGAAAGATAAAATATCAGGCCGTGTTTGCAGGCCGGCAAAACGAAATGGTTCCTTTTGAACCGGGTGAAAATGACGAAATGGAAAAGATAATGCTATGGGATATGAAAGAAGATATTGGATATGTCGATGAATGTGATGTAAAAATTGCTCAAATGGTATTCCCCATTTGAGCATATAATTCAGAATACAAAGTGATGAGAGAGAGGTTTATGCTTGAAAGGTAAGAAATGGTCTGTAATTGTGTCATTTATAATAACTCCCTTTTCGGAATTGTGTATCCGCTAAAAACGGGCTTATAAATATACATTGCAAGCAAACAGGCCAATATTTTATAATCAAGTATATAAATTGAAGTTTATAGAGAATGTAAGTAAGGAGTTTAGCAATGAAAAATAACCGATTTGCAGTTTTCATAATCTTAACTTTTTTAATTTATGTAATGTCCAATGGAGAATGGTGTATCCCGTTCTTTGCATGGATTTATCCAATTTTGTTTTTACATATGCTTTCTCTCAATCATACCCGAAAAGTATATCTTATAATTGGCTCAATATATGCCATCGGGTTTGTTTTCCAGTTTGAAAAAGCCATCGGAATGGATATAAAAATATGTATAGTGGTAGCTTTTTTGCTAGCTTTTCTGAAAATTTTACCATATATCTATTGGTCTAAATCAAAAATGAGATTTCAAGATACTGTTATTTTTGCAAGTATAATGGTATCAATAGAATATATCATCTATTTGGTATATCCTATTTTGGGCGGGTTGTCTGACGCTTATACACAATACCAAAATCTATACCTGCTACAAATAGTAACGGTAACAGGGATTTACGGAATCACCTTTTTAATGTATTGGACGGCGGCAATGGTTATATGGATTTGGAACAATAAAAGCAAAAAAGAATACATCAGAAAATACATAATCGTATATGGTTCTGTAATTGGCTTGGTATTTGTCTATGGAGTTGTTATGTTTCATTTTGTAGGAAATTCAGATAAAAGTGTTAGGATCGCTGGAGTAACCGTTCCGATTTCAGAGCTGTTAAATAATGATAAAGATGTATATTCTACATTTTATACCAATACATTTACTGATGAAAACATTACCAATACAAGGAATAAACTATCATCAGTAGCTGATGAACTTTTCCTAAAAACAGAGTTGGAAGCACAAGCAGGTGCAAAGATTGTTTTTTGGTCTGAACTGAATGGAGCGGTTTTAAAACAAGATGAAGATATGCTTCTGCAACGAGCGTCGGATATGGCAAAACAGGAAGAAATTTATTTGATTGTTTCATTACTGGTGAAAACCCCTTACGAGGACTTAAAGGAAAATAAAACGATAGCATTTAATCCACAAGGAGAACTAATATCAGAATATTTTAAGCATGGACGTTCAATCGGAGAATTGTGCCAAAAAGGAGATGGAATGCTAAAAAGTTTTGATACAGAATATGGTAGAATTGCGCCGTTTATATGTTCTGATATGGCATTTTTGTCTAAAATACAGCAGGCAGGTAGAAATAATGTAGATATACTAATTGTTCCAGCTTCGGATTGGAAAGAAATGACATTATTAGCTGCAAAGACAGCGATTGTGCGTGGGGTTGAAAATGGAAGTAATATAATCAGACATACAAATAACGGAATGTCGATTGTTTCAAATGTTAAGGGCTGTGTGTTGGCACAGACCGATTACTTTCAGTCTGATACAAAGACATTATCAGCACAGGTTGCTATGAAAGGACGCTTTACTCTTTATTCGTATATTGGAAATCTATTTGTATATCTGTGTAATTTATATTTGTTAGGGAGTTTCATACTTCCCAAAATTAAACGATCAATTAAGAAGTAGTTAAATTCCGGTTTGTCTAACTAAGCACTACCACAATTACAATAAAATAATACCACAGCGTCAGAGCGTATAGACTTGTTTCTGAACCCGTAGAGATAGATGGGCAGAAAAT
>CAMWKN010000458.1 GCA_947174825.1 uncultured Clostridium sp. | reverse complement strand
TTACACTATCTGGCAATGTCACATTACTTAAACTACTGCATCCTGAAAATACACCATATTCTATAATTTCTATGTATTTTGGTATATTTATACTGCTTAACTTACTGCATCCAGAAAATGCTTTCCAGCCTATACTCGTCACACTGTCGGGAATCGTGATACTCGTCAAACTGCTGCAATCTTCAAATGTATATTCTCTTATATACATTACACTTCCTGGCAATGTCACATTTCTTAAACTACTGCATCCCTTAAATGCAGATGAACCTATATATGTTATATTATTCGACCAGTTGATATTACTTAATTTCCTACACCCTAAAAATGCTTCACTACCTATAGAAGTTACACTGTCTGGTAATGTCACACTACTTAATTTACTGCATCCTGAAAATGCACCATTTTCTATTGTAGTTACTCCATCTGGAACAGTAAATTCAACTAGTTCTGTTGCATAGCGAATTTCCTCTGCATCAGACGAAGTAAATATTCTTTCATCCGTCCCCGATGTTGGTGTCGGCTCTGGTGTTTTTGTTGGCGTACTCTGTGGCGCTTTTGTCGGTGTACCCTGTGGTGCTTTTGTTGGATTACTCTGTGGTGCTTTTGTCGCTGTACTCTCTGGTGCTTTTGTCGCTGTACTCTGCGGTGCTTTTGTTGATGTACTCTGTGGTGCTTTCGTTGGATTACTCTGCGATACCGTTGTTGTTGAATTATTCTGTGATGTGCTTGCAGGCTTTTTTTGCGATGTTATAGCTTTTGCTTTTTTCTTTGCTTTTACTGTTACTTTACAGATATATTTTTTCTTTCCTACCTTCGCAGTAATTTTAGCCTTTCCTTTTTTCTTTGCTTTAACAACACCCTTTTTATTTACAGTGGCTATTTTTTTCTTTGAACTACTCCATTTTACTTTTTTCTTGCAATTTTGTAGTTTTAATTTTGCCTTTTTCCCCACAGTCAAAGTTAGCTTTGTCTTATTTAATGTAACCTTTTTTGCTTTTACCTTTTTGGTTTGCTGCTTTTTTGTTTGGCTTGTACTTGTCTTTGTAGCATTCGTTTCTTTTATGCTAAACGTTCTTTCAATATTACCTTCATAAAGTCCAATTCCAGTAATGCTTATCTTGGCAGTTCCCACTTTGACGTTATTGGAATAACTAACGGTATAATCTTTTCCCTTTTCCAGAACCACATTGCCATCGGTTATTACAACAGACTGCTCCTGTGCACTTCCGGTATAATCTTTATCGACGATTCCTGTAACGCTAAATCCATCCAGTTTCTGCTTTACAGTGACGCTACAAACAGCCGTCCTACTTCCTGCTGTTGCTGTGACATTTGCTTTACCAACCGCACATCCTGTCAAGCAACCATTGCCAGCAACTTTTACAACATTACTATCCGAAGAACTCCATGAAACAGTATCTGTTGTATCTACAGGCGATACTGTCGGAATCAAATTAGCAGTACTTCCCTTATAAAGAGTTAATTCTGCCTGATCTAACAGAAGTAATGTACATGGTGCCGTCACACTGATAGCATATTCTTCACTAATACCATTCTTAGCTGTTGCAGTAATAACTGCATTACCAACTTTGAAAGCAGTCACTTTACCAGACTGATCCACAGAAGCAACCTCTGGCTGGTCGCAATCCCATGTTACTGTCTGATCGGTTGCATTGTCCGGCTTAACCTCAGCCTCCAACTGTATACTATTTCCCTTAGAAAGAGAAGCATCTGTACCAGTAATATGAATGGATTCTACAGGAATCTCCTTAATTGTTATTTTGAAGCTGGTTTCCTGTCCCCCATACTTCAGCGTAATATCCTGCTCTCCCAACTGCATCATATCATAATCTTCCAACATGTCATCCGTCATAACAACTGTTGTTTCATAATTACCTTCGTATATAAGTTGAACCTTTCCACCTGAAAGATTGATCTCATCTCCTTGATTATACGTAGTCGTGGAAGGTGCAGACACAATCTTTATTTTTTCCACACGTTGATGACGATTCGATTGTAACTGTGGATATGAATAGGTCGAATTCGGATCCATTTCCCATACATTTTCAAAATCAAATCCAGTGAACATGCTCTGCGTTTTCATTTGTGCTTCTGTAAGCATGGTAGTATATGTATCATCCTGGCTGTTCCCTTTTAGTGCATATGTATTTTTTTGCATATTTTGATCAGCCCAATCACAATCTATAATCGGCTTTCCGGTAACCTTTCCAATGTTGTAACACTTATAATAACTTTCATCCTCTCCCTGTTCATAAAATCCAACAAAACCATTCCCATCGACACTAGCAGCGTTATAGCTATTCGTAATTTTGCTATACCAATCATGTCCAGCCAAGCCACCGACATTTCTTGTTCCCGAAATACTTCCTGTGACATAACAACCTGAGATTGCACCTTGACTAATAACTCCTGTTATCGCACCGATACCACATCTGGTTTGAGCATCTCCCTGTACACTAACATCTTCTATATCAACTTCTACCATGCCTAAATTTCGAACAATACCACCATATAATTCTGAAAACAAGCCCGCTCCTTCTAAAGCAAGCTCTCCATATATATGCATCCCTATAATCCGATGCCCTGCCCCATCCAATGTACCTGAAAAGCTGTCTAAAGGTGTCCAGCCATGACCGGAATCCCATAAACCACCTTCCTTCGTTTCCTCTGTCATATCAATATCATTCTTCAGAACATATTTTCCTTTCGGGTTATTATTAATTTCCGCCAGCTCTGCAATGGTATAAATTGGTGTATATTCAGAAGTATCTTCATCCTCAGAATCTCCTGATCCTGCCGGATCCTCATCTCCTGTATAATCCTCATCTTCCATGAAATCTTCTTCATCCATAAATGCATTATGGCTTGCCATTGTATCCGTTTTTGCTGCCACTCCCATGGATCCGCTGGAAATACACAAAGCAACCGATAAAACTATTGACAATAATCTTCTTAATCTCATAATAGT
>CAMWKN010000457.1 GCA_947174825.1 uncultured Clostridium sp. | reverse complement strand
CATATGTATCGTACAATATACAAGAATGCCATCGCTTTCCATAAACAATGCCAATTAGTCCTCTATCATCTGAATTCGTTTCACATGGCGTTCCTCGCCTGAAAAATCAGTATGAAGAAAAGTATCTACGATTTTGACAGCCAATCCGGGACCTATAACTCTTGCCCCCATCGCCAGTATATTTGCATCATTGTGTTCCCTGGTTGCCTGGGCACTAAATGTATCGTGACATAGAGCAGCGCGAATTCCCTTGACTTTGTTGGCAGCGATTGATATTCCAATACCTGTACCACAGATCAAAATACCTCGGTCGCACTCTCCCTCAACAATTGCCTTCGCCACCGCCTTAGCATATACCGGATAGTCACAAACTTCTTCATCATAACAGCCATAATCTTTGTACGGAATATCCTGTTCCTCCAAATATTTGATGACTTCCTGCTTTAAACCATATCCAGCACGATCACATCCCAACGCTACCATTTTTCGTCTACCTCCATTCTTATACATCCTCTTATTGCTTACTTGGCTTTCTTAATAGAAAGAATCACTGCCCTGTTTTTTAAGTTATACTCATCCCTCCTGCTGCAAGCGCTTCACCATTAGGTCAATTCTTCTAAGCAAATCCTCACAACACTGAATATATCCTTCTTCTCCCTCCCCATAAGGATCCGATACATCCGTTTCTTCGCCTGTATACTCCCCTAAGGTATAGATATTCCCTCGACTGCCAAACGTCTCCAGAAGCTGTATCTTCTCCGACAATGTCATAGTCAAAGCCAAAGTATCCTCCGTAATATCAGCCTCTTCAATCTGCTTGGACTGTCCATGGTTACTGACCGGTATCTGATATTTACTTAACAACAGATTCACTTTCGGATTAATTGGTTCCTCAAAAAGAACCACCAATCCCCGGGAACATTGTTCTGGAATTTCAACAGGTGCCTTTGCACGGAATATAGCTTCTGCTAGTGGACTCAGGAATGTGTTTCGTGTACAGATAAATATAATCTTGTCATACTTCATACTGCATCACGCTCCTTTCTCATGCGGAAAGCACCTGATACCCTGCTGCTTTCAACATTCGATTCATAATGGCTTGTCCCAGATCATCCTCCTCAAAACTCTCTGCATAGATATACTCAGCCCCCAAATGGTCCATCTTGCGCAAAATGTCATATAACCCTGCCGCAATGGAACCCTCACATTTCCTGGATCCTATACTGCATACAATTCCCTGCTGATACCTGTCTTTTGTTTCCTCTGTAGCAATGACTGCTACCTTTTTTCCCTCCCTCTGTTGCTCTATCATCAACTGATTGATCCGATGAATCACACCATCCAGTTTCCCCTCCACAATGACTAATTGCCCCTGCGGTGCATAATGTCTATATTTCATTCCTGGTGCTTTTGCCACAATATTCGGATTCAACTCACGATTTGTAACTGCCGGATCTACCTGCACCGTTCCGATAACATCCTCTAACATCTGTTTGGTAATGTATCCCGGTCTTAGGATCATGGGCTCTGCACCACTCATATCAATAATGGTAGATTCTAAACCAATCCCTACCGCTCCACCATCCAGTATCATGTCAATTCTTCCATCCAGATCTTCTATGACATGATCCGCTCTGGTAGGACTAGGTCTGCCGGATATATTTGCACTGGGTGCCGCTATATACACTCCCGACTGCCGTATCAGTTCCAATGCAATCGGATGAGAAGGCATCCTGACTGCCACGGTATCTAATCCACCAGTAGTAGAATACGGCACCTGTTGCTTCTTCTGAAATATCATGGTAAGAGGTCCTGGCCAAAAGGCTTCTGCTAACTGCTTCGATTTCTCTGGAACCTCTGCTGCAATATTCTGCAGATCCTCCCTATCAGCTATATGTATAATCAACGGATTATCCGATGGTCTCCCTTTGGCTGCATAAATCCTGGCAGCTGCTTCCGGATGCATGGCATTTCCTCCCAAACCATACACGGTTTCTGTGGGAAATGCAACCAAACCCTCGTGGCGTAACACCTCACATGCCTCTGTCAATTCCTCATTCCGAAACTGTTCCGGGTTGATCCGTTGTACTTGTGTTTTCATCCTGTGCCTCTTTTCCATCCTGTTTCTCTAAGTATTCTATCACACCATCTGCCAGTACAGTAGCAATTTTTGACTGATACTCCTCTGTCTGCAACTGTGCTGCCTCGCCCGGATTAGACATAAATCCACATTCTACAATCACCATGGTGGCCTCTGAATGCTGTAATAAATAATAGTCATTATTCGCTTTACACTGGCGATTGTTCTCTGGATCCAGCTGAGATTTCCAAGCATTCTGCAAAGTCTCTGCCAACGCCTTCCCAGCCTCAGAAGAGGACTGATAAAACACCTGCGCTCCCTTGGAAATCGTATCCGAAAAGCTATTCTGATGAATACTGACAATCAAATCAGGATTGCTGTCATTCATAATCTGGATCCTCTTTTTCATATCAGACATCTTTTTGAGCGACGCTGACGGATTATATAGTCCCTCGTCACTTTCTCTGGTCATAATTACCTGGCAATCCCGCTTCTGCAATTCATCTCTCAGTTTCAATGCAATTGCCAGATTAACATCCTTTTCATAGGCACCATCTGCACTAACCTTACCAGGATCAATACCACCATGACCGCTATCCACCACAATGGTATATTTTGCATTTTCTACCTGATCTGATGTTGCAGACCTTTCTCCGGTATCCATAAGCAGGCATCCTGTCGCTACAACAACCCCCAGAGCAATCCCTATTCCATATTTTTTTAATAATTCTTTCATTTTGTTCAAGCTCTTACTCCTAAGTTTCTCCTATTTCTATCATTTTATGAAGAATCCTTAGTTTCCATTCGTTTAAGATTCGCTTGATCTCACTAATTTTTGAAAGAATTTCCTGTTGTTTATTTATTTAGAATATTTTACTATTTTTTCCCAGATTTCAGCCTGATCCAATCCC